>DAIMHT010000067.1:0-7406 GCA_036723155.1 Actinomycetota bacterium | reverse complement strand
TGCATCTTCGGGGTGCCCTGATCGGCGGCCAGGACGCCCCGGACGAGGATGAGACCGACGAGGATGGCGAGGATCGCGACCGCGGCCGAGAAGATCAGCCAGCCCCACTCGCCGCCGGCGAGCGCGAACCGCTGGTACCCGCCCTCGGCGGCGAGGACGCTGAGACTCATTCGGTCGACGCTCCTTCTCTCTGCCGCCGGTGATCCGCCGCGGCCGGCGCGCCAGCAGGAACGGCGGCTCCGGCCTTAAGGCGGGTGAACGCTAGCCGGTGGCGGTGAACGACGTGGAACCTGCAGGCCAACGTGGCGGTCGTGATCGACGTGGTCGAGGCCCCAGAGATGCGGGGGGCGAGGCCTACCCTTGGGGGAGTGGAGGCGGCGTTCTTCGATCTCGACAAGACGGTCATCGCCAAGAGCAGCGTCTTGGCGTTCGGTCGCCCCTTCTACCGCGAGGGGCTGCTGTCGAAGGCCGCGATCGTCAAGAGCGCCTACGCGCAGGTGATCTTCATGCTCGTCGGCGCCGACGACGCCAAGATGGAGAAGCTGCGCGCCGCGATGCTCCAGATGATCCGCGGCTGGAACCAGGCCCACGTCGCCGAGATCGTCCGCGAGACCCTCGACGAGGTCGTGACCCCCATCATCTTCAAGGAGGCCCTCGACCTCATCGCCGAGCATCAGGCCGCGGGCCGCGACGTCGTCATCGTCAGCTCGGCCCCCGAGGAAGTGGTGCGCCCGTTGGGGGCATACCTGGGCGTCGACGAGGTGCTGGCCACCCGCCCCGACGTCGACGACGACGGGAACTACACCGGCGAGCTCGCCTTCTACAGCTACGGGCCCCACAAGGCCGAGGCGATCGAGGCCCTCGCCTCGATCAAGGGCATCGACCTCGCCGCATCGTGGGCGTACTCGGACTCCATCACCGATGAGCCGATGCTGCGCACGGTCGGCCACCCAGTCGCGGTCAATCCCGACAAGGAGCTGGGCCGCCTGGCGCGCGCCGAGGGCTGGGAGATCCGCAACTTCGCCAAGCCGGTCCGGCTCCGGAGCCGCATGTCGGGCCGAGAGCCGGCCCTGGCCGCCAGTGGGGCGTTGGCCGCCGCGGGCGCCGGCGTCGCGGTCTGGTGGTGGTTCCGGCACCGGGCGGCGTGAGCACCCCGCCCGGGAGCCGCGTCCAGCTCGCCCATCTCCCGACGCCGCTCGAGACGATGGAGCGCCTCAGCGACGCGCTCGGCGGCCCCCGCGTGCTCGTGAAGCGCGACGACTGCACCGGGCTGGCGCTCGGGGGGAACAAGGCCCGCAAGCTCGAGCATCTCTGCGCCGAGGCGCTCGCCGCGGGGTGCGACACGCTGGTCACGGGCGGCGGACCCCAGAGCAACCACGTGCGGATGACGACCGCGGCCGCGAATCGGCTTGGGCTCGGCTGCCATGTCGCGCTCGCCGGGACCGCGATGGCGCGCCCGTCGGGAAACCTGCTGCTCGACCAGGTCCTCGGCGCGCAGCTCCACTTCGTCGGACCCGTCGAGTACTACGAGCTCGAAGCCGCGATCGGCGAGGTCGTCACCCTCGTCGCCGACCAGGGACACCGGCCGTTCGCGATCCCGATCGGCGGCGCGTCCGTGACCGGCGTCGTCGCGTACGCCGACGCCGCCGACGAGCTGTACGACCAGCTGGGCGCCGACAAGGTCGACGCCATCGTCGTCGCGGACGGGTCCGGCGGCACCCACGCCGGGCTGCTCGCCGGCGTGGCCGGACGGGCCCGCATCGTCGGCGTCGACGTCGGCACCCGACCCGATCTCGACGACGTCGTGCCCCGGCTGGCGTCCGAAGCCGCCGCCCGAACCGGGCGGCCTCCCCCACCGCCTCGAGCCGAGGTCGACCATGCCCGCTTCGGGTCCGGCTACGGCGCCATCACCGACGCGGCAGTCGAGGCCGTCGAGCTCGTCGGTCGCCTCGAGGGCATCGTCCTCGACCCCGTCTACACGGCGAAGGCCGTGGCCGGGCTCGTCGCGGCGGTCCGGGACGGTCGCATCGGCCGGGACGAGACCGTGGTGTTCTGGCACACCGGGGGTGCCCCGGCGCTGTTCGCGGACCGGTACGCCACCGCGTTCGGGACGCCAACCGGGTCGTGACGCGCCTCGGGCCCGCCGGAGCGGGCCCGAGTGTCAACGTCGGTGGGATCAGGCTTCGCGGAGCTTGCGCGCCACCGCGACACCGACCACCACGAGGACCATCAGCACGAGCAGCTTCTTCATCGGTGCTCCCCGGATCGGTGGAAGGAGCCCTGAGGTTACCGCGGGCCGGGGGGCCTCCGATAGAGGCTCTACGCTCCCGCCCGAGGTGAGCACGACTGACCGGGGAGTCCTCTACGAAGAGCGGATCGGCCCGGGGCCGCGCGCGTGGTTGTGGCTCCCCATCATCGTGGTCATCACGTTGTTGGCGGTCGCCCCCGTCGTGGTGCCGATCGCCGTCGTGGCCTGGGTCGTGAACGTGCTGCGCTACCGCGGCGCGGTCGTCCGCATCGACGACGACTACGCCTGGGTGAACCGACGCTGGGTGCGGCTGGCGAGCCTCAATCTGGACACGCTGGGGCGGGCGAGCAACACCTGGCCCTGGCGGTCCTTCAACCCCCGGTACCTCGGCGCGAACCCGATCTGGACCTCCGACTCGGTCGGCATCCGCGGTGTCGACGGAGGCAAGAAGTACTGGCTGTCGGTCGGGACCAACCGGCGCGACGAGCTGGTCCGGGTGCTCCGGGAGGCCATCCCGGAGGCTCGCGAGCGCGCCGAGCGCAACGTGGCCACGTCCCCGTACGGGCTGCCACCACCGGGTTGGCATCCCGACCCGTGGGAGCCGACGTCGTTGCGCTGGTGGGACGGGCACCAGTGGACCGGCTACACCCACGCGCGTCCCACCGGGAAGGTTCCCTCATGATCCCGATGGCCGACGAGAACCCGGTCCGTCACATCCCCTGGTGCACCCTGACGCTGATCGCGGCGTGCGTCGTCGTGTTCTTCGCGGTGCAGCCGGGACGACACATCAGCTTCGGGTGGAGCGGCATCGGCGAGACCGTCACCGCCCAGGACCTCCGGTTCGTGGTCGACAACGCCGGGATCCCCTGCGAGCTGGTGAGGGGCCGGCCACTCACCGAGCAAGAGTTTCGCCGCACCTTTGACGATGGTGACACCAGCGCCTGCACGAACGGCAGCGGCCCCGCGCACTCGCCGGGCAAGAACGTGTACCTCGCGGCGCTGCTCACGATGTTCCTGCACGCGAACATCCCGCACCTGTTCGGCAACATGTTGTTCCTCTGGGTGTTCGGCAACAACATCGAGGACCGCAAAGGCTGGTGGCGGTTCCTGTTGCTCTACCTCATCGGCGGCGCGGTCGCGACCGCGTCCCAGGTCGCGATCGACCCGAGCTCGACGGTGCCGATCATCGGAGCGTCAGGGGCGATCGCGGCCGTGATGGGCGCGTATCTCGTCTGCTATCCGAAGGCTCGCATCAAGTCGATGATCTTCTTCGGCCCGCTGTTGTTGCGGAAGGTGACCGCGGCGTGGCTGCTGATCCTGTGGTTCCTGCTCCAGTTCCAGTACGTGCTCTCCGACGCGGGGATCGCCTGGGGCGCCCACGTCGGCGGGTTCACGTTCGGCGTGCTCGTCGGCGTGTGGTGGCGGCTTCAGGAGCGGCGACACTCGACCCCCGCCGCGGCAACACCGGTCCCGGTCCCGGCCTGATACAACCGGTCCGGAGGTGAATGGGGCCTGGTGGCCTCCCTCGTCTTCAAAACGAGTGGGACGGGTAATCCCTGTCCGGTGGGTTCGATTCCTGCCACCTCCGCCATCCGGCGCGCGTGACGACACGCGTGTCGCGCCGACCAGGTGCGGGGCCCGCGCGTCGCGAGTCGCCGGGTTAGACCGCGAGGAGGTCGCGGGCGCCGGTGTCGGCCGACGGGTGGCGGAGCTTCGACATCGCCCGGGCTTCGATCTGGCGGATCCGTTCCCGGGTGAGGTTGAAGTACTCGCCGACTTCTTCGAGGGTGCGGGGCTCACCGCGGTCGAGACCGAACCGCAAGGCGAGGATCTGGCGTTCGCGTTCGTCGAGCGGGCCGAGCAGCTTCTCGATCTCGTCGGGGAGCAGCGCGGTGGCGGCGACCTCGAACGGCGATTCGGCGGAGCGGTCCTCGACGATGTCGCCCAGCTCGGCGTCGCCGTCTTCGCGCAGCGGCTCGGAGAGGGAGAGCGGCTCCGCGGCGAAGCGGAGCGCCTCCGTCACCTTGTCTTCGGGCATCTCGACTTCGACCGCGAGCTCGGCCAGGGTGGCGGGACGTCCGAGCTTGAGCTCGAGACGCGACCGGGCCTTCTGGAGCCGGGCGAGCGTGTCGCCGGCGTGCACCGGGAGCCGGATGGTGCGACCGGTGTTGGCGATGCCGCGGGTGATGGCCTGGCGGATCCACCACGTGGCGTACGTCGAGAACTTGAAGCCCTTGCGCCAGTCGAACTTCTCGACCGCGTGCATCAGCCCGAGGTTGCCTTCCTGGATGAGATCCAGCAGCGGCAGGCCCGACGCCTGGTACTTCTTGGCGATCGACACCACCAGGCGCAGGTTGGACTGCACGAAGGTCCGCTGGGCGTATTCGCCCTCGCGTCCGGCTTTGCGCAGTTCCCGCTTCTTGGCCGGGGTGAGCTTCTTGGCCGGGAGCCGCTCGAGGTCTTCCCGGGCGGCGTTGCCGTTCTCGATCTGCTGCGCCAGGCGGACTTCGTCGTCCTTCGTCAGCAGCGGGTACTGGCCGATGTCGGTGAGGTAGAGCCGGACGAGATCTTCCTCGTCACGCTCGACTCGTTCCTTCGCCACTGCTGCCTTTCCGGATCGGGTCTCGTACCTGGGTGTCGCGGAGGGCGATCGAGGGCCCCTGGTGCGGCGTGTTCTCGCAGGTCGGAGGGGGGTTCCTCCCGTACCATACGGTCTGTGTCAAGCGGCCTGCCGCGTGTCGGAGCGGGCTTGATACCCGAGAGTAACGGCGCGCCGGAGCGGCGCGGTCATCCCGCTCAGCGGGGCGGGAGCGCGGCTTCGACCGCGGCGCGGCGGTCTGCGGTCTCGTCGACGGCGGCGTCGGGGCGGGTCTCGAGCGCGGCGAGGCCTTCGGCGAGGTCGGCTCGCTCGTCCTCGATCACCATCCGGAGGCAGCGGGCGACGGGCCCGTCGCTGACGGGGCTGGTGCCATCGAGGGCCTCGACGTGGCCGACGACGAGACGGGGGAGCACCGCCTGGTAGAGGCCGGTGAGACGCTCGACCGTGCTGGTCGTGGCGTCGCCGCGGACGAGCTCGATGGCGTCGACCCATCGGGGGTCGGCCGGGGTCACGAGGCGATGCGGGTGATGATCGCGAGTCGCGGGCAGGACCTCGCCGAGGAGCTCGACGTGCCAGCCGTGGTGTCGACTGTGACGGGCGGCGAGCAGCTTCAGCTCGGGTTCGGCGATGGCAGGGACCCAGCCGCCGAGGAGCTCGAAGCAGCGGGCCTCGAGCCAGCAGGCGTGGCCGAGGATCGCGGCGGTGGCGTCGATGCTCAGCACAGGGCGGATCGTAGGTGCGGCCAGTGCCCGATTCGTCGGGAGCCGGCGGTGGGCGCGGTCAGAAGATATGGGGCTCGAGCTCGGGGCGGTCGCGTCGGGCCCGGCTCGTCGCGGCGAGCTCGGCGACGGCGATCCCCGCGAGGATCACGCCCGCGCCCGCCAGCTCGAGCGCGCTGAGCCGCTCGCCGTTGAGGTAGCCGGCGATCCCCGCGAAGACCGGCTCGAGCATGAGGAACAACGCGGTGCGGCTCGGGGCCAGGCGGCGTTGCCCCCAGACCTGCAGTGACAGCGCGACCGCGGAGCACAGCACACCGGTGAACGCCGCCGCGAACAGTGCCAGTCCCGTCAAGTGCCCGACGCCTTGCGCCGCGGTCGGGGGGAGGCAGACCACGACGATGACGGCCATCTGGACGGTGGTGAACGGGATCGGGTGCAGACGGTTCGCGTACTCACCCTGGTAGACGATCCAGACCGCGAACAGGGCGGCGCAGGCGAGGGTGAGCAGCTCGCCGGCACCGAGCGCGACGGTGGCACCCGTGAGGAGGTAGAGACCGAACGCGGCGAGCACGACACCACCGATGACGGCGCGCGGCGGCACCGCTCGCCGGACGATGCCTTCGACGACCGGCGTGAGCACGACGTAGAGGCCGGTGATGAACGCTGACGTCGATGGAGACACCATCGCCAAGCCGACGGTCTGGGCCGCGTAGCCCGCGGCGAGCAGTCCACCCGCGATGAGGCCCGCCCGCAGGAGGGTCCGGGAGTGCTCGCGGTGGCGGCGTCCGATCGCGAACGCGAACGGCCCGAGGACCACGACCGCGATTCCGAAGCGCAGCACGAGGTACGCGAACGGCTGGATGTCGCCCAGCGCGTCGTGCACCAGGGGAAAGGTGACCCCGAAGAAGAACGCCGCGAGCACCAGCGCGCCTTCGGCGGCGTATCGCCTCACCGGGGATGAGCCGCGGTGCTATCCGGGCCAGCGGTTGGTGATCGGAAGACGCCGATCCTTGCCGAACGCTTTGGGAGACACCCGCACACCGGGGGCCGCTTGCCGGCGCTTGTACTCGTTGCGGTCGATCAACGACGCCACCCGGCGCACGGTCTCGGCATCGTGGCCGGCGTCGACGAGGTCGCGCACCGAGCGGTCCGCCTCGACGTACCCCTCGACGATCGGGTCCAGCGTCGCGTAGTCGGGCAGGGAATCGCTGTCCCGTTGGTCCGGCCGCAACTCGGCGCTCGGCGGCTTCTCGAGCACCTCGTCCGGGATGAGAGACCGTCCGGCGCGGTCATTGCGCTCGCGGGCGAGGGCGTACACGAGCGTCTTGGGGACATCCTTGATCACCGCGAAGCCGCCAGCCATGTCTCCGTACAACGTCGAGTAGCCCGTCGCGAGCTCGCTCTTGTTGCCGGTCGTGAGAACGAGCCAGCCGAACTTGTTCGAGATGGTCATGAGGATCGTGCCCCGGACGCGGGCCTGCAGGTTCTCCTCGGCAAGGCCGGTCTCGGTCGACGCGAACGGCTCCGCGAGCATGTCGAGGAACGAGCGGTGCGCCTCCTCGATCGGGACCGTCATGGTGCGGATCCCGAGGTTGGCGGCCAGCGCTTCGGCGTCGCTGACGCTGCCCGGGCTCGAGAAGCGGGACGGCATGAGGATCCCGACCACGTGCTGCGCCCCGAGGGCGTCGGCGGCGATCATCGCGACGAGCGACGAGTCGATCCCGCCCGAGAGGCCGACGAGCACGTCGGTGAACCCGTTCTTGGTGACGTAGTCGCGCGTGCCGAGCACGAGGGCCTCGTACACCTCGCGGATCGGCGGGAGCGGCGGCTCGACCCGAGC
>DAIMHT010000066.1:0-7541 GCA_036723155.1 Actinomycetota bacterium | reverse complement strand
GCCATCCAGGCCGCCAACCTGATCCTCGGGCTCCCCGAGCCGACCGGCCTCCCCGTCGTCGGGATCATGCCGTGAGCGTGACCGTCGTCCCCGGCTTCGACGCCGCCGGTGTCGCCTGTGGCGTCAAGCCCACCCGCGACTCCGACCTGGCGCTCGTCGCCACCCACGACCGCCGCCCGGTTCCCGCCGCCGGGGTGTTCACCACCAACCTCGCGACCGCAGCGCCGGTGCAGGTCAGCCGCGCCCACCTGCGCGACGGCCACGCCGCCGCCGTGATCGTGAACTCCGGGAACGCCAACGCCGCCACCGGCGAACCCGGCCGAGACAACGCCCGCACCATGTGCGAACGCACCGGTGCCGCCCTCGGCTGCGCCGCCGCCGATGTCCTCGTGTGCTCCACCGGTCTCATCGGCATCCCCCTCCCGATCGACGTCATCGCCACCGGGATCCCCACCGCCGCGAAGCAGCTCGCGTCCACCGCCGCGGCCGGGGACGCCGCCGCCACCGCCATGCTCACCACCGACACCGTCACCAAGCAGGCCACCGCGGTCGCCGAGAACGCCGACGGGTCCCGCTACACCGTCGGCGGCATGGCCAAAGGCGCCGCCATGCTCGCCCCCGCGATGGCCACCATGCTCGCGGTGCTCACCACCGACGCCGCCGCCACCCCCGCCGCGCTCCACGAGGCCCTCGACCGGGCCGTGCGCGACACCTTCAACGCCCTCATCGTCGACGGCTGCACCAGCACCAACGACACCGTCCTCGTCCTCGCCAACGGCACCGCCGCCAACCCGACCATCGACACCACCGGGCCCGGCTTCCACGCCCTCGTCGAGACCCTCACCGAGGTGTGCGACGCCCTCGCCCACGCCATGGCCGCCGACGCCGAGGGCGCCACCAAGCTCGCCCGCGTCGTCGTCCGCGGCGCCCGCAGCAGCGACGAGGCCCGCCGCGCCGCCCGCGCCGTCGCCACCAGCCAGCTCGTCCAATGCTCCCTCTACGGCGCCGACCCCTACTGGGGCCGCATCCTCTCCGAGCTCGGCGCCAGCGGCGCCCACCTCGACCCCGAACGCGTCGACATCGCCTACAACGGCATCACCGTCGCCCGCGCCGGTGTCGCCGCCCCCCACGACGAAGACGCCCTCGAGCAGGCGATGGGGGAGCGCGACATCGAGATCACCTGCGACCTCCACGACGGCATGGGCCACGCCCAGATCCGATTCACCGACCTCACCCACGCGTACATCGACGAGAACCGCGGCACCTCATGACCGTCGACGACCGCACCCGCGACGCCCACGCCAAAGCCGCCGTCCTCGCCGAGGCGCTCCCGTACATCCGCGAGTTCACCGGCCGCACCGTCGTCATCAAGTACGGCGGCCACGCCATGGACGAACCCGGCCTCGCCGACCTGTTCGCCCAAGACGTCGTCCTCATGCGCCTCGTCGGCATGAACCCCGTCGTCGTCCACGGCGGCGGCCCCCAGATCACCGACCTCATGCGCCGCCTCGGCAAGGAACCCCAGTTCGTCGACGGGCTCCGCGTCACCGACGCCGAGACCATCGACATCGTCCGCATGGCCCTCGTCGGCAAGGTCAACCGCGACATCGTCACCTCCCTCAACCGTCACGGCACCTACGCCGTCGGCTTCTCCGGTGAAGACGCCGGCCTCATCACCGTCGACCAACGCGACGCCCGCCTCGGCTACGTCGGCGACGTCCGCCACATCCAACCCGCCGTCCTCGACCGCGTCCTCCGCGAAGAGCTGATCCCCGTCATCGCCACCGTCGGCGTCGACGACGACGGCCAGGCCTACAACGTCAACGCCGACGCCGCCGCGGGCGCCATCGCCCAGGCCGTCCACGCCGAGAAGCTCGTCTACCTCACCGACGTCACCGGCCTCTACCGCGACTTCGGCGACGACGACACCCTCGTCTCCCGCATCGACGTCGCCGGCCTCGAAGCCCTCCTCGAGACGGCCAAGATCGCCGACGGCATGATCCCCAAGCTCCGCTCCTGCATCGACGCCCTCCGCGGCGGCGTCCACCGCGCCCACATCCTCGACGGGCGCCTGCCCCACGCCCTGCTCCTCGAGTTCTTCACCCGCGAAGGGATCGGCACGATGGTGCACCGATGACGACCACGACCACCAGCTACGACACGCTCCGCACCCTCGACGCCGACTACGTCATGGGCACCTACGCCCGCCTCCCGGTCGCGTTCGTCCGCGGGGACGGCACCGTCCTGTACGACACCGCCGGGCGCCGCTACCTCGACTTCCTCGGCGGGCTCGCCGTCACCTCCCTCGGTCACGCCCACCCCGCCGTCGCCGACGCGATCGCCGACCAGGCCCGCACCCTCCTCCACGTCTCCAACCTGTACCTGAACGACCTCCAACCCCTCCTCGCGCAACGCCTCGACACGCTCCTCGGCGGAGACGGCCGCGTCTTCTTCGCCAACTCCGGCGCCGAGGCCAACGAGTGCGCGATCAAGCTCGCCCGCCGCCACGGCCAACGCCACGGCGGACCCGACCGCCACCACATCATCTCCGCCTACGGGTCGTTCCACGGCCGCACCCTCGCCACCCTCGCCGCGACCGGCCAACCCCAGAAGCAAGAGATCTTCCAGCCCCTCCCGACCGGGTTCCGTCAGGTCGCCTTCGGCGACCCCGACGCGCTCGCGGGCGCGCTCGACGACCGGGTCTGCGCCGTGTTCCTGGAACCCATCCAGGGCGAAGGCGGTGTCCAACCCGCACCTCCCGGCTACCTCGCCGCGGTCCGCCAGCTCTGCGACGAGCACGAAGCGCTCCTCATGATCGACGAGGTCCAGACCGGCCTCGGCCGCACCGGCCGCTGGTTCGGGTTCGAGCACGCCCCCGGCGTCCGCCCCGACGTCGTCACCCTCGCCAAGGCCCTCGGCAACGGCGTCCCCATCGGCGCCTGCTGGGGCCGCGGTGAGGCCGGCACCGCCCTCGGGCCCGGTGACCACGGGTCCACCTTCGGCGGCCAGCCCCTCGCGGTCCGCGCCGCGCTGACCGTCCTCGACGTCATGGAGGCGAACGACCTCCCACGCCGCGCCGCCGAAGCCGGCGACACGCTCACCGCCGCGCTCCGCACGCTCCCCGGGGTCGACACCGTCCGCGGCGCCGGCCTCCTGATCGCCGCCGAGCTCACGCCCGGACGCGACGCGGGCGCGGTCGCCCGGGCCTGCCTCGACCACGGTCTCATCCTCAACGCCGTCACCCCGACCGCGCTGCGCCTCGCACCGCCGCTGCTCGTCACCGACGACGAGATCCGCGACGCCGTCACCATCCTCGCCACCGCCCTCGACGAGACCGCCACCCCATGACCGCGTCCGCGATCCCGAGCGACTTCCTCGAGGTCGACGACCTCGACCCCGCCACCCTCGCCGCGCTCCTCGACCGCGCCGAAGCCTGGAAACGAGCACCCCAACGCGTCCCCGCGCTCCTCGCCGGACGCGGGGTCGCCATGATCTTCGAGAAGCCCTCGGCCCGCACCCGCACCTCCACCGAGATGGCCGCCGCCACCCTCGGCGCCCACCCCGTCTACCTCCGATCCGAGGAGGTCGGCCTCGAGACCCGCGAACCCACCGCCGACGTCGCCCGCACCCTCGCCGGCTACTGCGACATCCTCTGCGCCCGCGTCTTCGCCCACACCACCCTCGAGGTCATGGCCGCCGCCGTCGACATCCCCATCGTCAACCTCCTCTCCGACCGGGCCCACCCCTGCCAAGCCCTCGCCGACCTCCTCACCCTCCGCGAGCTCTTCGGTGACCTCGACGGCCGCCGCGTCGCCTACATCGGCGACGGCAACAACGTCGCCGCGTCGCTCGCCTTCGGCGCCGCGCTCTCCGGCCTCGAGCTCACCATCGCATCACCCGTCGGGTACGCCCTCGACGACGACGTCATCGAACGGGCCCGCAACCTCGGCGGCGTCATCGAGCAGACCACCGACCCCTTCGACGCCGTCCGCGACGCCGACGCCGTCTACACCGACGTCTGGACCTCGATGGGCCAAGAAGACGAACGCGACCGCCGCCTCACCGCGTTCCGCGACTACGCCGTCGACACCAAGCTGATGGCCAACGCCGGCCCCAACGCGTACTTCCTCCACTGCCTCCCCGCCCACCGCGGCGAAGAAGTCACCGCCGAGATCATGGACGGACCCCAATCCGTCGTCTGGCAACAAGCCGAGAACCGCATGCATGCCACCCGGGCCCTGCTCGCCGAGCTCACCGGAGGGCGCTGATGTCCACCCTCGGCAAACCCCAACGCCAGCACCGCATCGCCCGCCTCCTCGAGGAGCAGCCGATCTCCAGCCAAGGCCAGATCGTCGAGCTCCTCGCCGCCGACGGCGTCGTCGCCACCCAAGCCACCGTCAGCCGCGACCTCGAAGAGCTCGGCGCGCTCAAGGTCCGCATCCCCGGCGGCACCAGCGCCTACGCCCTCCCCGAACACACCAAAGAAGCCGCCGCCCCCGACGATCACCTCCGCCGCGTCATGGGCGACTTCGTCGTCGAGGTCTCGCACAGCCACAACCTCGTCGTCCTCCGCACACCCCCCGGCTCCGCGCACGTCATCGGCTCCGCCCTCGACCGCGCCGGCCTCCCCGACGTCCTCGGCAACGTCGCCGGCGACGACACCCTCATCGTCGTCTGCTCCGAGCACGCCGGAGGCGCCCACGTCGCCGCCGAGCTCGCCGCTCTCGCCGGCCTCTGACCCCCAACCACCACGAGCCCACCATGACCACCAACCCCCGCCGCGTCGTCCTCGCCTACTCCGGCGGTCTCGACACCTCCGTCGCCGTCAAATGGATGCACGACGAATGGAACGTCGACGTCATCGCCCTCGCCGTCGACGTCGGCCAGCACACCGACGACGACTGGGACACCATCCGCGCCCGCGCCCTCACCGCCGGCGCCGTCGAAGCCCTCGTCGTCGACGCCCGCGACGAGTTCGCCACCCACTACTGCCTCCCCGCGCTGCGAGCCAACGCCCTCTACGAAGGCAAGTACCCGCTCGTGTCCGCGCTGTCCCGACCCGTCATCGCCCGCCACCTCGTCGCCACCGCCCTCGAACACGACGCCGACGCGGTCGCGCACGGCTGCACCGGCAAAGGCAACGACCAGGTCCGCTTCGAGGTCTCCGTCCGTGCCCTCGCCCCCGACCTCGAGGTGCTCGCCCCCGTCCGCGTCTGGGGATTCACCCGCGAGGACTCCATCGACTACGCCGCCCGTCACAACATCCCGGTCAAGGTCCGACGCGACAACCCGTACTCCATCGACGAGAACCTCTGGGGTCGCGCCATCGAATGCGGCGTCATCGAAGACCCCTGGAACGCGCCCCCCACCGAGCCCTACACCCTCACCGTCGACCCCGGCCACGCCTCCGACGAGCCGTGGGAGCTCACCGTCTCCTTCGAGGCCGGCGTCCCCGTCGCCCTCGACGGCCAGGCCCTGCCCCTCACCGACCTCATCGCCGCCACCACCGACGCCGTCGGACGCTACGGATGGGGCCGCATCGACATGGTCGAGAACCGTCGCGTCGGCATCAAGAGCCGCGAGATCTACGAATGCCCCGGCTCCCTCGCGCTCATCCTCGCCCACGCCGACCTCGAATCCATCACCCTCGAACGCGACCTCCTCCGCGAGAAAGCCCGACTCGAGCCCCGCTACGCCGAGCTGGTCTACGACGGCCTCTGGTTCTCCCCGCTCCGCCACGCCCTCGACGCCTTCGTCGACGCCACCCAGACCCCCGTCACCGGCGACGTCCGCCTCCGCCTCGAACCGGGCCGCTGCACCGTCGTCGGCCGCCGCGCCCCCCACGGCCTCTACGACTACGCCCTCGCCACCTACGACGCCGCCGACCAGTTCCGCCACGAAGACGCCGCCGGCTTCGTCCGCCTCTGGGGCCTCGGCCTCGAGACCGTCGCCCGCCGCCAAGGCCCCCCACCCCTCGACCCATGACCGAACCCGACCCCAACCCCGCGCGCCCACTCTGGCACGGCCGCCTCGGCAACCAGCCCGCCGACGCCCTCCTCGCGTTCACCGAGAGCCTCTCCTTCGACCGTCGCCTCGCCGGCGACGACATCGCCGGCTCCCGCGCGCACGTGCGCACCCTCGCCCGCACCGGCATCGTCACCGACGACGACGCCACCGCGATCCTCCACGCCCTCGACCAAGCCGAGAACGAGCTCGAGGCCAACACGTTCGTGTACGCGCCCACCGACGAGGACATTCACACCGCCATCGAACGGCGCGTCACCGAGCTCGCCGGCGCCGCCGGCGCCAAGCTCCACACCGGCCGCAGCCGCAACGACCAGATCGCCACCGACCTCCGCCGATATCTCCAACGCGAGGGCCGCGCCGTCGCCCAACGACTCCACGACCTCCAAGCGGTCCTCGTCCGACGCGCCGTCGACGCCGGCGACACCTACCTCCCCGGGTACACCCACCTCCAACGCGCCCAACCCGTCCTCCTCGCCCATCACCTCCTCGCCCATTTCTGGGCCCTCGCCCGCGACGTCGACCGCTGGCACGACACCCTCACCCGCGCCGACGTCTCACCCCTCGGCGCCGGCGCCCTCGCCGGATCCAGCCTCCCCCTCGACCCCGACCGCACCGCCCACGACCTCGGGTTCCGCACCCGGTTCGAGAACTCCCTCGACGCGGTCAGCGACCGGGACTTCGTCGCCGAAGCCCTCTTCGTCTGCGCGCTCACGATGATCCACCTGTCCCGCCTCGGCGAGGAGATCGTCCTCTGGACCAGTGACGAGTTCGGGTTCCTCCGCCTCGCCGACGAGTACGCCACGGGCTCATCGATGCTGCCCCAGAAGAAGAACCCCGACGTCGCCGAGCTCGCCCGCGGCAAGGCCGGCCGCGCCATCGGGAACCTCACCGGGCTCCTCGCCACCCTCAAAGGTCTCCCGCTCGCCTACAACCGCGACCTCCAAGAGGACAAAGAGCCGCTCTTCGACTCCCTCGACACCTGCTCGCTCGCGCTCACCGCACTCACCGGGCTGCTCGACAGCGCCGAGTTCCAGACCGACCGCATGCAAGCCGCGGCCGACGACTCCGACGCCGCCGCCACCGACCTCGCCGAGCATCTCGTCCGAGCGGGGGTCCCGTTCCGCGACGCGCACACCGCCGTGGGCGCCCTCGTCCGCCGATCCCACGACGACGGCATCCCCCTCGCCGACCTCGTCGCACGCGACCCCCGCCTCGTCGACGCGCTGCCACTCCTCGAGCCCGGCCAAGCCGTGCGGCAGCGCAGCACCCCCGGCGGCGCCGGTCCCGGTCCCCTCGCGGCGCAGCTCGACGCCGCCCGCCGCGAGCTCGAGGCGCAGCAGGCCTGGCTCGACCAGTGACGGCGCGCCCCTTGGCGCGCCGGTTCTACGCCCGCGACAGCCGCGAGCTGGCCCCGCTCCTCCTCAACAAGGTCCTCGTCCACGGCACCGGCACCAACCGTGTGTCAGCCCGCATCGTCGAGGTCGAGGCCTACGCCGGCTCCGAAGACCCCGCCA
>DAIMHT010000065.1:0-7580 GCA_036723155.1 Actinomycetota bacterium | reverse complement strand
CGTCGACATCGCTGACGTCCACGGCCGGCACCGGTTCGGTCGGCATCTCGTACAAGGTCGGCGGGGGCGCCGCCGGGCGCGTCTCGGTCGGTGCCGCGGATCGGGAATCCGAACCGGATCGGCTCCCACCACTGCTGCCGCGGGATCCGCGGCGCGATCGGCTGGCACCAGGACGAGGTTCCGGTGCCGGTGCGGCGGCGGCCTCCCGACGGGCGCGCCGCGTGCCGCGCGGGTCCGGGGTCGGTTCGGACGCGGCCTCCCGACGGGCGCGCCGCGTGCCGCGCGGGTCGGGGGTCGGCCCCGTGGGGGGTCGGTACGAGCTGGGGCTCACCCAGTCGGACCCTTCGGGCTCCTCGATCACCGCTGTGACTCTAGGTACGACTGGAGGATGACCGCGGCCGCGACATCGTCGACCGGGCGCTGGCGGGCCTTGCGGCGGGCTCCACCCGCGGTGACGGCCTGGCGGGCCAGGTGGGTCGAGAACCGCTCGTCGTGCAGGTCGACCGGCAACGCGGGCCCGGCGACGACCCGGAGGGCCTCGGCCTCGGCGAGCGCGGACCGGGCTGCGGGCCCGTCCTGGCCCGAGAGTGAGCGCGGATACCCGACGACGATGCGGGTGGCGCCGACCTCGTGGGCGGTGGCCACGATCGCTCGCCGGTCACGGTCGGCGTCGCCGCTGCGTTCCAGGATGGCGTGAGGCTCGGCGATGGTGGCCGTCGCGTCGGACACCGCGAGGCCGATGCGGCGCGCTCCGAGGTCCACTCCCAGCATTCGTCCCACCGTCCGGCTCAGCTGGCGTCGGCTCGGCCGACGGCGTCCTTGGCCTGGCGGACCAGCATCTCTCGGGCCTCGTCGACATCGGCGGGATTGGATCCGCCGCCGCTCGCGACATCGGCGGTTCCACCGGCGCCACCGCCGAGCACCGCCGCGGCGGGATGGGCAATCTGCTTGGCGTCGACGCCGTGGTCCACGAGGTCGCGAGTGACCGCGACCGCCAGTCCGGCCTTGGCCGGGTCGGCGCTCACGCCGACGAGGCCGACGACGCCGCTGTCAAGCGCGTCGCGGATCGCGAGCGCGAGGCGGCGGAGCTCATCGGGGGTGAGGCCGTCCCGCCGGTCGACGACGACTCGGTCGACGGCGGTGGCGGCCAGGGTCGTGGCCTCGCCGGCGGCGTCGCGGGCGTGCTGGGCGTCGAGCTCGGCCCGAAGGGCTCGGATCTCGTCGCGCATCCGTTCCACGCGGATCGGCAGCTCGTCGGGCTTGGCTTTGAGGGCGTCGGCGGCGGCCCGGAGGACGTGCTCCTCGTGGCGGATGTGCTCGAGGGCGCCGTCCCCGGTGAGGGCCTCGATGCGACGCAGGTTGGCGCCGATGGAGGCCTCGGCGACGATCTTGATGGGGCCGATGAAGCCGAGGGCGTGCACGTGGGTGCCGCCGCACAGCTCGAGGGAATGCTCACCGGCTTCGAGGACCCGCACGAGGTCACCGTACTTGTCGCCGAAGAACGCGATCGCACCGAGCTGCTCGGCGTGCTCTTTGGTCGTCTCGTAGTGGCGGACGGGGGCGTCGGTGATGATCTCGGCGTTGGCGAGGGTCTCGATCTCGTCGAGCTGGTCGGGGGTGACCGCGGCGAAGTGGCTGAAGTCGAAGCGGAGGCGGTCGGGACCGACCCACGAGCCGGCCTGCTTGACGTGGGCGCCGAGGACCTCCCGCAAGGCCCAGTGGAGGATGTGGGTGGCGGTGTGGTTGCGCCGGATCCGGTCCCGGCGGGTGCCGTCGATGCGGGCGGTGACGGTGTCACCCTGGTTGAGCTCGCCGTCGACGATCTCGGCGTGGTGCACGACGAGGCCGGGCAGCGCGTACTGGGTGTCGACGACGCGCAGATGCCCGGAGGGTGCGTCGAGGGAACCGGTGTCGCCGACCTGGCCTCCCGATTCGGCGTAGAAGGGGGTGCGGTCGAGCACGACCTCGACCGGCCCGTCGGTCACGCGATCGACGCGGTCGTTGCCGACGATGAGCGCCGCGACGCGGGCGTCGGGTGTCTCGTATTCGGTGCGGCCGGTGAACTCGGTGGGGCCGGTCTCGTCGAGCACGATCCGGTAGAGCGCGGTGCGCTCGTCGGCGGGGCCGGCGCTGGCCCGGTGGGCGGCGAGGCCCCGGGCCCGTTGCTCGTCCATGCGGGCCCGGAACCCGGCGAGGTCCACGGCGCGGCCGCGCTCCTCGGCGATCTCCCGGGTGAGATCGACGGGGAAGCCGAGCGTGTCGTGCAGGAAGAACACGTCGTCGCCCTTGACGTCGCCGCGCCCGAGGACGTCGTCGAGGAGGTCGAGGCCTCGTTCGAGGGTCTGGCGGAACCGCTCCTCCTCCCGCCGGACGGTGCGGCCCACGAGGTCGTGCTGGGAGACGATGTCGGGGTAGGCGTCGCCCATCGCGACGACGGTGGCGTCGACGAGCGGTGGGGTGACGATGTCGGTGGCGCCGAGCAGGAACGCGTGGCGCACGGCGCGGCGGATGATGCGCCGCAGGACGTAGCCGCGCTCCTCGTTGGAGGGGACGACCCCGTCGGCGATGAGGAACGTCATGGTCCGGGCGTGCTCGGCGAGGATCCGCAGCGACAGGTCGGCGGTGGGGTCGGCGCCGTAGACCACGCCGGTGGCGCGCTCCGCGGCTTGGACCAGTGGGACGAACACGTCGATGTCGAAGATCGATTCCGCGCCCTGGAGGGCCATGAGGTTGCGTTCGAGGCCGGCGCCGGTATCGATGCTGGGCCGCGCCAGCGGGACCTGCCCGTCGGCGCGCTGGTCGAACTGCATGAAGACCAGGTTCCAGAGCTCGATGAAGCGGTCGGCGCCGCCTTGCGCGGGACCGCCGCCGGCGCCGTAGCGCTCCCCGAGGTCCCAGAAGACCTCCGACGACGGACCGCAGGGGCCGGTGTCGGCCATGCTCCAGAGGTTGTCCTCGTCGAGGCGTTGGATCCGGTTCGCGGGGACGCCGACGCGTTGACGCCAGATGTCGGCGGCGTCGTCGTCGCTGACGTGCACGGTGACCCAGAGCCGTGCGGGGTCGAGAGCGAGCACCTCGGTGAGGAACTCCCACGCCCACGGGATCGCCTCGGCTTTGAAGTAGTCGCCGAAGGAGAAGTTGCCGAGCATCTCGAAGAAGCTGAAGTGCCGGTTGGTGCGGCCGATGTCGTCGAGGTCGTTGTGCTTCCCGCCGGCTCGGACGCACTTCTGGACCGAGACCGCGCGTGGCCACGGCGGTGTCTCGTCGCCGACGAAGTACGGCTTGAAGGGCACCATCCCGGCGACGGTGAACAAGACGGTCGGGTCGTGCGGGATGAGACCCGCGGAGGGTCGCACGGTGTGGCCGCGCGCGGCGAAGAAGTCGAGGAATGCGGTGCGGAGCTCGCCAGCCGTGCGCGGAGGCATCCGGGCCAGGTTACTGCCCGGGGTCGTCATTCCCTCTCGGGTTCACCGGCGTGTGGCGCGGCGAGAACGTGTCGCAGCCGCGTCTCTCGGTCGTGCATCTCGTCGCGTCCCGCGTCGAGCGCGCCGGTGACGTCGCGACGCAGCCGGGCGGCCAGACCGGACGGTGCGAGGCGCGTCGCGGCGGTCTCGAGCCCGCGGCGGGCCTTCGTCGCCGCGGCGACACCGATCCCGAAGCCGGTGACGAGCCAGAAGCCGCGCCGGATCATGGCTGGGGACCGCGGGGGCCGCGCGCCAGGCGGGTGACCGCTCGCCGCGCGCCGGCACCGAGCGCGACGGCTTTCACGAGCCGGCCGGTCAGGGGCTCCAGTACGACGCGGGGCGGTTCCGGCGGTGGTGCCCCGGGCCGACGCGCGAGGGCCTCGGCCGAGCGGGCGGTCTCGACGGCGTGGCGGCTGGTGCGGTGGACGGCGCGGAGCTCTGCTTCGAGGCCGGTGACGCGCTGCTCCGCGGCTTGCAGGCGGCGGTGGGTGCGCCGGGTGGTGACGGCGAGCCCGACGAGGCCGGCGGCGAGGAGGGTGGTGATGGTCCAGGCCAACGTGGTCACGGTCCGCTCTCCTCCTTCGGGGCCTGGTCGTCGGGGGCGGGACGGTCGACGTCGTCGCCGTGCCCGGTCGGTTGGTAGTACCGGTGGGTGGCGGTCTCGGGCGGCCGGTACTCCTGGTCGACCCAGCCGCCGGGGTGGGCGTGGGGATACTCGTAGCCGTTGCCGTGACCGAGATGCGCCGCGCCAGGGTAATGAGCGTCGCGGAGATGGATCGGGACCGTCGCGGGGGCGCCGTCGCGCACGTCGGCGGCTGCGGCGCCGAGCGCGGTGGTCACGGAGTTCGACTTGGGGGCCCGGGCGAGATAGATGACGGCGTGGGCCAGGTTGAGCTGGGCCTCCGGGAGGCCGACGAACTCGACGGCGCGGGCCGCGGCGTCGGCGACGAGGAGCCCCTGGGCGTCGGCGAGGCCGACGTCTTCGGAGGCGAGGATCACCAGGCGGCGCGCGATGAGGCGGGCGTCTTCGCCGGCTTCGAGCATGCGGGCGAGCCAGTAGAGGCCGGCGTCAGGGTCGGAGCCCCGGATGCTCTTGATGAACGCGGAGAGGATGTCGTAGTGCTCGTCGTCGCCGTACCGCAACGCTCGCAGCGCCATCGCGGCTTCGGTGTCGGCCAGCGTGATGTGCTGACGCTGGTCTTCGGCGGCGAGGGCGGCGGAAACCTCGAGTGAGGTGAGCACGTGGCGGGCGTCACCGTCGGCGCGCGTCACGAGGTGCGTCGCGGCGTCGTCGTCGATGGTGAGGTGGTCGTCGCCGAGGCCGCGGGGGTCCTCGAGGGCCCGGGCGACGAGCTGGCGGAGCGCGTCGGGTCCGAGCTCCTCGAGGCGGAACAGGCTCGAGCGGGACAGGAGCGGTCCGGTGAGGGAGAAGAAGGGGTTCTCGGTGGTCGCGCCGATCAGGACGAGCAGGCCCTCCTCGACGTGAGGGAGGAGCGCGTCTTGTTGGGTGCGGTTGAAGCGGTGGACCTCGTCGAGGAAGAGGATGGTGCCCTGGCCGTGCTCCCCGAGGCGGCTGCGGGCCCGCGCCGCGACGTCGCGGACGTCCTTGACGCCGGCGCTGACCGCCGAGAGCGGCTCGAAGGCCTTGCGGGTCTCGCCCGCGACGAGGCGGGCGATGGTGGTCTTGCCGGTCCCGGGTGGGCCCCACAGCACGACCGAGGAGAGCCGGTCCGCCTCGATCAGCGTCCGGAGCGGCTTCCCCGCGCCGAGCAGCTCGGGTTGGCCGACGACCTCGTCGAGGCTGCGCGGACGGAGCCGCGCCGCGAGCGGCGCGCGTTGGGTGAGTCGCTCCTCGATCGCGGCGCTGAACAGGTCGGCCACGCGGCGATGGTACGGCGAACCTCGACGCGAACGGCGCGCTTCGCGGGACCGGGGTCGGGACCGAGCCGAGACCCGGTCCGGGTCATTTCCGGGGCTTGACCGTGAGCCCGAGCTCCTTCAGCCGGTCCGGGTCGAGGGGGCTCGGCGCGCCGGTGAGCGGATCGGCACCGGACTGCGTCTTCGGGAACGCGATGACCTCGCGGATGGTGTCCTCGTGGGCGAGGACCGCGGCGAGCCGGTCGATGCCGCCCCCGAACCCGGCGTGCGGTGGTGCGCCGTACCGGAAGGCGTCGAGGAGGAACCCGAACCGGGCCCGGGCCTGCTCGTCGCTGATGCCGAGCACGGTGAAGACCCGGGCTTGGAGGATGGGGTCGTGGATCCGGACGCTGCCCGACCCGAGCTCCCAGCCGTTGAGGACCAGGTCGTAGGAGAGGGACCGGATGGTGAGCAGCTCCTCGCCGGTCCCCGACCGGAGGAGCTCGTGGTCGTCGGGGTGGGGCATCGTGAACGGGTGATGCGCCGGGATCGGACGGCCCTCGTCGTCGAGGCCCTCGAAGAGGGGAAAGTCGACCAACCACACCAGGGCCAGCTCATCGGGATCGGGGGGCGGTGCGACCTCGGTGCGCAACCCGCCGAGCACGCGCGCGCACGTCGCGGTCGGGCCGGACACGAGGAGGAGCAAGTCGCCGGGCGCGGCGGCGAACGCGTCGACGAGCGCGGCTCGTTCGGTGTCGGAGAGGAACTTCGCGACCGGTGAGTCCACCGCGCCGCCGTCGCGGACCCGCATCCAGACGAGCCCGCCGGCTCCGAGGGCCTTGGCCCGGTCGACGAGGGCGTCGAGGCGGCCTCGCCCGAGCTCCGCGCCGCCGGGCACGCGCAGGCCGCGGACGGTGTCGGCCTGAAACGCGCGGACCTCGGTGTCGGCCAGCGCGGCGCTGACGTCCACGATGGTGAGATCCACCCGCACGTCGGGCTTGTCGGTCCCGTACCGGTCCATCGCCTCCTGCCAGGTGATTCGACGCAACGACGAGGGCGGGGAGCCGGTGACGGCGGTGATCGCGTCGTGGTACGCGTCGCCGATCACCGTCATGACGTCGTCGGCGTCGACGAAGCTCATCTCGACGTCGAGTTGCATGAACTCGAACTGGCGGTCGGCGCGGGGGTCCTCGTCGCGCAGGCAGCGGGCGATCTGGTAGTAGCGGTCGTAGCCGGCGACCATGAGCAGCTGCTTGAACAGCTGGGGGCTCTGCGGGAGGGCGTAGAACGACCCCGGGGCGAGGCGCGACGGCACGACGAAGTCCCGGGCGCCTTCGGGGGTCGACGCGATGAGCATCGGGGTCTCGATCTCGGTGAACCCGCGGGTGTCCATCGCGACGCGCAGCGCCTGGTTGATCGTGGCGCGATTCTCGAGGTTGCGTTGCAGGCGGGGTGAGCGCAGGTCGAGGTACCGGTAGCGGAGCCGCTTGACCTCGTCGGCCTCGACCCGGTCGTCGATGGGGATGGGGGGCGGCTCGGCCCGGTTGAGGAGCTCGACGCCGGTCGCCGCGACCTCGATGGCGCCGGTGGCGAGGTCGGGGTTGACGGTGCCCTCGGGCCGGTCGCGCACCGTGCCTTCGATGCGCAGCACGTACTCGTTGCGGATGTCGTGGGGGGCGAAGCCGTCGACGGTGGTCGGGTCGACGACGACTTGGACGAGCCCGGCGACGTCGCGCAGGTCGAGGAAGATGACACCGCCGTGGTCGCGGCGGCTGGCGACCCAGCCGCAGAGGGCGACGTCGAGGCCGCGGTGCTCCGGGCCGAGGTCCCCGCAGCGGTGGGTGCGCATGGAAGTGGCGGTCACGGCGTCGGGTCCGGTGTCGGCTCGCTGCGGGTGCGGAGCCATCCCGCGATCTGCTCCCGGGCGACTTCGAGCTGGTCGCCGGTCTCGAGGTCCTTGGCGACGACGGTGCCCCGCTCGGCTTCCTTGGGGGCGAGCATGACGCCGAACCGGGCGCCGGACCGGTCGGCGAGCTTCCACTGGGCTTTCACGGAGCGGCCACCGTACGCGCGGTCCGCGCCGAGGCCCGCGGCGCGCAGCTCGGCCACGAGGACGGTGGCGTCTTGGGTGGCGTCGTGCTCGCCGAGGGCGTCGATGACGAACGCGTCGAGACCGTTGGGTGCCGGGAGGAGGACGGCTTCCGCGTCGCAGGCGATGAGGACCCGTTCGACGCCGATCCCGAAGCCGATCCCCGGTGT
>DAIMHT010000064.1:0-7613 GCA_036723155.1 Actinomycetota bacterium | reverse complement strand
ACTACCTGTTCGAGACGCGTATGGCCGTCGTCTGGCCGATCGACGAGCACGGCCTCTTCATCGGCGAAGACAGCTACACGGCCGGCGACGGCTTTGCTGGGATCGCCCAGCGCAAGATCGATCCCTCCGAGGTCGTCGTCTACCGACCCGCCGCCGCGTAGCGACGCGCCGCCTCCGCGCCGGTCGGAGGGTCTCTGCACGGATGGGCGACCGCCGACGCAGGAGTCTGGTCGCGCCAGGTTCGCCGCCCTTGAGCGCTGGTCAGAGGTGATACAGCTTGGTGGCGTTGCCGCTCAGGATCTTGTCGCGGGTCGTGGTGCTCAGCTCCCGCATGTTGTCGCGGGCATGTCGGAGGGGGTCCGGGTAGAGACACGTCGGGTGGGGGAAGTCGGTCTCGAACATGATGTTGTCCTCTCCGACTGACGCGACGAGCGACGCGAGCTTGGTCCGTTCGAACCAGGTGGTCGCGTACATCTGGCGCTTGAAGAACTCCGATGGTGAGAGCGACAGCTCGGCCTTGAGCTTGGGTGCGTTCTCGGCCATCTCGTAGTCGAGCGCCTCGAGGATGAACGGGATCCAGCCGGCGCCGCTCTCGACCGAGACGATCTTGAGCTGGGGGAACCGGTCGAGCATCCCGGAGCAGATGATGTTGACCACGACCCGGGCGTTCCCGATGAAGAGGAGCGTGCCGCCGATGGCGAGCTTGGTGTCGTCATCATGGGACGGCCAGGGGTAGGTATCGAAGTAGGTCATCGTCGTGAGGCTCGCACCGATGTGGAAGTGCACGGGCAGCTCCAGCTCGCTGCACGCCGCCCAGAGCGGATCCCAGGCCCGGTGGGCGAGATCCGGTGCGCCCTGGTCCTGTGGGTCCGAGGTGATGTTGACGCCGCGGAGTCCCAAGCCCTTCGCGCGGCGCGCCTCTCGGACGCAGGCGTCGGGATCCCAGGCCGGGAGGATCGCCATCGGCAGGAGACGGTCGTTCGAGTTCGCCTGCATCTCCGCGTTGGCGTCGTTGTAGATCTCGACGCACAGCAAGCGAAGCGCCAGATCGTCCACCGCCCCGGAGATGTTCTGTCCACCGAGCCCGACGACGTTCGGGAAGATGACGTGCGCCCAGATTCCCATCTCGTCCATCAGCTCGACGCGGGCCACCGGGTCGTAGGCGGCCTCGTGCACCTGGTCGATATCCCATTCGTACAACGCCTCGAACGACCGGCCTTTCACGCTGTGCTTGTCGACGACGCCGCCGGCCCCGGCGCGGCCCAGCACCGCGTCTCCGATGACCCAGGTGGCCTGTCCGTCGACCTCGGCGACGTGGGGCAGGCGATCTTTCATCCCTGCCGGGGCGCGACTGGTCCACAGGTCGTGGCGTTCGGTGAGATGCGTGTCCGCGTCGATCACTTTGACCTGGTCCGGCTTGACGCTCATGCTTCGTTCCCTTCGTTCGCTGGCCAGGTCATGTCGGCCTCAATCATGCTGTGGGAACCCGAGGTTTACACCGCCGTGGCTGGGGTCGAGCCACCGGCTCGTCACGACCTTGCCCCGGGTGTAGAAGTGCACGCCTTCGGTGCCGTGGGCGTGGGTGTCCCCGAAGAGTGAGCTCTTCCAGCCTCCGAACGAGTAGTACGCGACGGGCACGGGGATGGGGACGTTGATCCCGATCATCCCGACCTCGACCTCGTTCTGGAACCGTCGGGCCGCACCGCCGTCGTTGGTGAAGATCGCCGACCCGTTGCCGTACGGGTTGGCGTTGACCAACGCGAGCGCGTCCTCGTAGGTGCTAACACGGATCACGGACAGCACCGGGCCGAAGATCTCGTCGCTGTAGAGAGGCATGTCGGGGGTGACGTGGTCGAAGAGGGTTGGACCGAGCCAGAACCCGGACTCGTCACCCTCGATGACGTGGTCTCGTCCGTCGACGACCAGCGTCGCGCCCGCTTCCACACCGGCGTCGAGGTACGACGCGACCTTGTCCCGGTGGGCCTGGGTGACGAGCGGGCCCATGTCGGCGTTCCCCCGCCCGTCGCCGACCGCGAGTCCGCTGATCCGCTGGCGGATCTTGCCGACCAGTTCGTCCGCGATGTCGCTGACCGCGACGACGGCAGAGATCGCCATGCAGCGTTCACCGGCGGACCCGAAGCCCGCGTTGACCGCCGAGTCGGCGGCCAGATCGAGGTCCGCGTCGGGCAGCACCACCATGTGGTTCTTGGCTCCACCCAGGGCCTGGACGCGCTTCCCGTAGCTGGTGGCCGTCTCGTAGACGTACCGGGCGATGGGGGTCGACCCGACGAACGAGACCGCTTGCACATCGGGGTGCTGGAGGAGCCGGTCGACGGCCACCTTCTCGCCGTGCACCACGTTGAAGACGCCCGCGGGGAGGCCGGCCTGCGCCCACAACTCCGCGAGCCAGTTGGCCGCCGAGGGGTCCTTCTCGCTCGGTTTGAGGATCACGGTGTTGCCGGTGGCGATCGCCAACGGGAAGAACCAGCACGGCACCATGGCCGGGAAGTTGAACGGGCTGATGATGGCGACGACCCCGAGGGGTTGGCGGATGGAGTGGACGTCGACCCGGGACGACACGCCCTCCGAGAACTGGCCTTTGAGCAGGTGCGGCGCGCCGCACGCGAACTCGACGACCTCGAGGCCTCGGGCCACCTCGCCGCGGGCGTCGCTGAGGACCTTGCCGTGCTCGGCCGTGATGATGGCGGCCAGGTCATCGGCGTGCTCGTGGAGCAGCTCGCGGAAGCGGAACAGAACCCGTGTCCGTTCGGCCAGTGAGGTCGCGCGCCACGGACCGAACGCGGTGCTGGCAGCCGCGACCGCGGCATCGGTGTCGGCGGGGGAGGCGTAGGCGACGTGCTTGGCGACCCGGCCGGTCGCGGGGTCGAAGACGTCGCCGCGGCGAGCGCCGGAACCTTCCACGGCACGCCCCCCGATCCAGTGGGGGACCAGGGGTGTCCCGTCGTCCGGCGCCATCGGGGCAAGTCTCGCCGGGACTCGACGCGGTGGCAATCCACCGGCGGGCGTTGCCGGACCGTGACGTTTCCGTCCCGGTACATTGCGGCCAGGTCGACGACGACAACCGAGCGTCGATGATCGGCGGGGAGCGGAATGGCGACAGCCGAGATCGACGGGACGATGATCTCCTACGAGGTCATCGGCGAGGGCGCCCCGTGGGTGCTGACCCCCGGCGGCCGCTTCGGCAAGGACACGCCCGGCATCCGGCAGCTGGCCGAGGAGCTGGCAAAGCACCACCAGCAGGTCCTGATCTGGGATCGACCCAACACGGGTGCCTCGGATGTCTGCTTCACGGGTCCATCGGAGTCGGCCATGCAGGCCGACCGGCTGGCTGGGTTGTTGCGGGAGCTCGACATGGCTCCCGCCGTCATCTTCGGCGGGTCCGGCGGCGCCCGGGTCTCGCTGCTCGCAGCCGCCAACCACCCTGAGGTGGCCTCTGGGCTCGCGATGGTGTGGATCTCCGGCGGCGTCTACGGCCAGATGCTCCTCGCCACCGTCTATTGCGGCGAATCGATCCGTGTCGCGTGGCGCGGAGGCATGCAGGCCGTCATCGAGCTCCCCGAGTGGTCCGAGGTGCTCGAGCGCAACCCACGGAACCGGGAGCGGTTCCTCCAGCTCGACCCGCGACAGTTCATCGAGACCCTCGAACGCTGGATGCTGGCGTACAGCCCCGATCCCGGCGCGACGGTGCCGGGACTGCCCGACGTCGAGTGCGCCCAGCTCCGGCCCCCGACCCTCATCTTCCGAAGTGGGACGAGCGACCCGCACCACACTCGCGCCACGTCCGAGCGCCTCCACGACCTCATCGCCGCATCCCAACTGGTCGAACCGCCCTGGGGCGACGACGAATGGAATCAACGAAGCGACGCCGCACGGAACGGCGACGGTCACCTGTTCGAGCGTTGGCCGCTGCTCGCTCCCCAGCTGCTCCAGTTCGCGTCGCCCTGATCGTCGGTCCGCCGACCGAGGCGCTCGGATGTGATGGCTGCCGTCACGACGCGGTGGCGTTTGCGCCTCGGGCTGCGGCTTCATCGGCACGGCGCCCTGCCCCGTGAGCGTGTGCTAAACGAATCGCGGTGGCGACCGTACGAGTGACGCGCCCAGCACGGGCGGTTCGGGATCGGCTGCGTGCGTACACGATCCTGCTGGACGACCGGAACGTCGGAAGTGTGCGCCGCGGCCAGTCGCTCGAGCTGTCCACAACACCTGGGCGGCACCGGTTGCACGCCGTCCTCCGCTACCTCCTCGTCGGAGATGTCGGGAGTGAGTCCATCGAGATCACGGCGGCTGACGGCGCCGTGGCCGAGTTCCTGGTGCGGCCGATCGGACAGCCCGTGTTCAAGCCGGGGGACGCGTTTGGGCGCCGAACGTCCTATCTGGAGCTCGTCCCCGCCTGAGCGCGGCGCGCCGATCCCGGGATCCGACCACCGACGCGCTTGGCCGGTCGGGCGCCGATCGCCCTCGGCGGTTACGGACCGCTCACTCCGATCCCAACCGCAGCGGCGGGCTCGCGCCGGGGTTCCCCCGGGCAAACGGAAGCTGCGATCGGGCATCGCCGACGACGAGCTGGAGACTCCCGTGGTCGACATCGTGGACGAGCCCGACGACGACGATGTCTGCCGGAATCAGCTCATGGTCCCGGATCCGCTGGACGTCGTCGGTGACACTGCCTTCCAGGTCGGCGACGACGAGGAAGTCCTGGCCCGACGCGTCGGCCCCGCTCGCCGCCGACGCGGCTCGTTGCAGGGCCTCGTTCGTGTGCGTCACGAGCGTGCACCCGGTGTGGTGGAGGACGACGAACTCCTCCGCACCAAGCTCGCTCCAGGCCAGGACGAGTGAGCGCAGCGCGTCGTCGGAGGCCCGTCCGCCCGCGTTCTGCACGATGCGCGCGCTCCCCGCGGGGAGGCCGAGGTCGTGCTCGGGTTGGACGCCCCGGTCCATGCAGGCGAGGACCACGAACCGGGGCGGGGGCGGCGCCGCGTCGTCGCCGGCCCCCGAGGCGGCCCGGAACTGGTCGTGGAGCGACTCGGGCGAGATCACGTGGATCGCCCCGAGCGTTCGCTCGGCGGGCGGTCCGGCGCCGGTTGATCTCCCTCGACTCGGGGAGCGATCCGGGAGAGCGGATCGGCGTCGACGATCTCGAGCTGGCCGGTCCCGGTGGTGCAGATCACGCCGGTCACCGGGATCTCGCCGGGGATGAACCGCGAGTCCCGGACCCGTTTCACATCGGCTTTGACGCTCGTTCGCAGGTCGGCGATCGGAAGGAACTCCGCCGCCCGAACCTTGACCTCGCGCTGCTCCTCGATGTCCTTGGCGATCTGCTCGTTCGTGACGTTCGCCATCGCGCACTCGGTGTGCTGCATGACGACGATCTCGTTGACGTCGAGCGTGCTCGACGCGACGACCAAGGAGCGGAGCGCATCGTCCGACACGCGGCCGCCGGCGTTCCGGATCATGCAGACGCTCGCCCCGGGCACGCCGAGCGACCGTTCGGGACGCAGACGGTGATCCATGCAGGTCACGACGGCGAGCGACACGCCGGCGACGTCGTCCGGCGCTGTCTCGACCGTCGAGGCGCGGTACAGGCCGCGCAGCGACTCCGGTGAGATCATCGAAGGGCTATTTGGCGCGAGCTGGGCTCACCCCGTCGCGGAACGCGTCCCCCGCGTACCCGGCGACGCCCTGCAGCAAGCTACTGAGCTCGAGTGGCAGGACGAACTTCGTGCTCGGTGAGGCCCCAAGGCTCTTCAGCGCCTCGAGGTACTGCAGCCCCATCGTCTTGGCGTCGATGCCCTTGGCCGCGTCGTAGACGTTCGTGAGGGCGAGCGCGAAGCCCTCGGCGCGGAGGGCCGCCGCCTGCTTCTCGCCTTCGGCCTGGAGGATGTTGGCCTGCTTGTCGCCTTCGGCCTGGAGGATGTTGGCCTGCTTCTCGCCCTCGGCGCGCAAGACCGCGGCGGTCTTGTCACCCTCGGCCTCGGTCACGAGCGCGCGTCGGGTCCGCTCGGCTGACATCTGCCGCGTCATGGCCTCCTGCACCGCAGGGGGCGGGGTGATCTCCCGGATCTCGACGTTCGTCACCTTGACGCCCCACCGTTCCGTGACGTCGTCGAGCTTGGCCCGAAGGAGCTGGTTGATCTCGTCCCGCTTGGCGAGGACGTCGTCGAGGCTGATGTCACCGACCACGGACCGGAGGGTCGTCGCCGCGATGTTCTGGGCCGCACCCGAGAAGTCGGCAACCTGGACCACGCTCGCCTGCACGTCGACGACCTTGAAGAAGGTGATGAAGTCGATCGAGATGGGCGCGTTGTCCTTCGTGATCGCGGTCTGGCGCGGGATCTCGAGATAGAACTCGCGCAGGTCGACCTTCATGATCCGGTCGGCGATCGGGAGCACCCCGACCACCCCGGGTCCTTTCACGCCGGTCATGCGACCGAGGCGGAAGACGACCAAGCGGGTGTATTCAGGAACCACGCGGAACGGCAGGAACGTGCCCTGCATCCTGGCTGGTCCACTCATTGCGGTACCTCCGTGTGATTCAGTTGGGATCTGCTTCGCCGTTGAGTTTCGGGGCTGGTTCGACCATGAGGGTCAGGCCCTGTGTTGCCCAGACCACGACCTTCGTTCCCACGGCGGCGGTGCCGGGTGCGTCGTCACCGAGGGTCGCGGCCCAGCTCTCCCCCTTGATCCGTACCTGTCCGTTCGGATGCAGGGCCTCGGTCACGACCGCTGATTCGCCGAGCAGGGCCTCGGTGCCGCTGACGACGGGGATCCCCTGGGCCCGCCACGCGGCCCGGGCGACGATCAAGAAGAACCCTCCCAGCGCGATCGCGAGCCCGATCAGCAGCGGGCGCGACACACGAGCGGCATGTACGTGCGGGTCGTAGAGATAGAGGCCACCGAGGACCAACGAAGCGGTCCCGGCGAGCGCTGCGATCCCGCGGGCGGCCATCTTGACGTCGATGACGAAGAAGACGAACGCGGCCACGATGAGGACGACACCGGTCGCTTGGACGGGGAGATCTCCGAACAGGATGAGCGACACGACGAACGCCACGAGCCCGGCCAGACCGGGGAGGTGCAGCCCGGGGTGCAGCACCTCGAACACGACGCCGGCCATCCCGATGACGAAGAGCACGAACGCGAGGTTCGGATCCACGTTCCTCGACCACCCTCGTGCGATGGGCGATCCGAGGGGGCCACACCCTGGTGCGCACGATCCCACCTCGGCGTCGCCGCGCTTGACGGCGACTCCTCGCAGCGTACCGACGAATGCGCCGCCATGAACGCGGCTCCTTCGCCCGGACGTCCAGCGAGGTCGGCCGGGGCGGTCCGCGGGCGCCCGATGGGTGAGGCCCGCCCGGATCGGGGGGCCAGCAACCTGACTCGATCTTGCCTGCAGCGGCGCCCGATGCGGAGCGCCCCGGATCACCTCTGAACAGTCGGGCGGGCTCGGAACCCCTCCCGTTGATGCTCGCCGAGGGACGGTGGTTGCCCCGCAGCCCGCGCGGGCTGACGGGTGAAGCGGACCGGATACCCCATTGTCGGGGTTCCGTCGCCGGTCGTGAGGCCGACGACTCCCCGCTGAACGTGTTGGG
>DAIMHT010000063.1:0-7673 GCA_036723155.1 Actinomycetota bacterium | reverse complement strand
GCGGCGGCGGCCGCGGCGCAGGCGCCGGTTCCGCACGAGAGGGTCTCGCCGACGCCTCGTTCCCAGACCCGCATCCGGAGCTCGTCGGGGCCGCTCGGGGCGACGAACTCGACGTTGGTGCCGTTCGGGAACCGGGGGTCGTGCTCGAGGTGGGGTCCGTGCTGGGTGACGCGGGCCCGCTCGACGTCGTCGACGAACAGGACGAGGTGCGGGTTGCCGACGCCGGCGGCGTCGCCGTGGTAGGTGACGCCGTGGTATCCGACTTCGAGATTCAGGGCGCTCGCGGCGTCGAGGGGGATGGCGGCGGGGTCGAAGGTGACGGGGCCCATGTCGACGGTGGCGGACCGGAGGGCTCCGGTCGTGGGATCGAGGTCGAGGTCGACGGTGCGGACGCCGGCGGCGGTGCGGACGACGAGCCGGTCGTCGCGGGCCAGGCCCGCGTGGACCGCGACCCACGCCAGGCAGCGGATGCCGTTGCCGCTCATCTCGGCCGGTCCGCCGTCGGCGTTGAAGAGCGTCATGGTGCAGTCGACCTCGTCGTCGCCGGATCCGAGGACCATGAGCCCGTCGGCGCCGATCCCACGGTGGCGGTCGCAGAGGCCGGCGACGGCGGCGGGGGGCGGCCCGGGCGCGTCGGCGACGAGGAAGTCGTTGCCGGTGGCGTGGAGCTTGCGGAGGAGCATCGTCACGGGCTCCAGGTTGCCAGGAGCGCGGGGATGATCCGACAGGGATTGTCGGGGGTGGCGTGCCAGGTGATCCGTGGGTCGCGCCGGAACCACATGCGCTGGCGTCGGGCGAAGGACCGGGTCCGGCGGGTGATGGTGTCGAAGGTGGCGTCGTCGGGGTCGTCGCCGTGCTCGATGACGTCGGCGAGCTCGTGGTACCCGATGGCCTGGCGGGCGGTGCGGCTCAGGCCGGTGGTCGCGACGACGGCTCGGACCTCGTCGGTGAAGCCGTCTCGCCGCATGGCGTCGACCCGCGCCGCGATCCGCTGCGCGAGGACCGGGCGTGGGAGCCAGACGCCGGCCATCGACACCGGGAAGATCGGCGCGCCGTAGGCGGTGACACCCTCCCCGAACGACGAGAACGGCGCGCCGGTGAGCTCGATGACCTCGAGCGCCCGGACGATGCGGCGGGCGTTGTGGGGATCGATGCGGCTCGCCGCGACCGGATCCCGCGCCGACAGGTCCCGGTACGCGGCGGCGATCCCGCCCGGCTCCTGGGTGCGGGCTTCGAGCTCGGCGCGCAGGGCGAGATCCTCGCCGGGCAGTCGGAGGTCGTCGACGACCGCCTGGACGTAGAGGCCGGTGCCGCCCACGAGCAGGGCCCGGCGGCCGCGGGCCTCGATGGCCGCGACCGCGGCGCGGGCGAGGGTCTGGGTGCGTGCGACCGACCAGTCGGCGTCGGGGTCGGCGACGTCGATGAGATGGTGCGGCACCGCGGCTTGTGTGCGGAGGTCGGGTTTGGCGGTTCCGACGTCGAGGCCGCGGTAGACCTGCATGGAGTCGAGCGACACGATCTCGACGTCGCCGAGCGTCTGCGCGACCGCGACCGCGACCGCGGACTTGCCGGACGCGGTGGGGCCGATGATGGCTAGATGTTCGACCGTCGGTGCTCCCGGGTCAGCCCGCGGTGACCGGGATGCGTGCCACCGGTGCACCCGCGAGCCAGTGGGGCGCGGCCTCGAGGACCCGGACGTTCACGTACGAGCCCGGCGGGACGGCGCCGTCGGGGCGGAAGTGGACCAGCTTGCCTTGACGGGTTCTGCCGGTGAGCCGGTCGGGGTCCTTCTTCGATGGTCCTTCGACGAGGACCTCTTCGGTCTTGCCGATCCGGGCCTGGTTGCGCTCGAGTCCGTGACGCTCCACGACCGCGGTGAGGCGATCCATCCGGTCCCGGGTCACCTCGGGGGGGATGAAGTCATCGACCATGTCCGCCGCGACGGTCCCGGGGCGAGGCGAGAAGATGAAGGTGTACGCGGCGTCGAACGCGGCGGTGTCGACGACGTCGAGGGTGGCGGCGAAGTCCGCTTCGGTCTCGCCGGGGAACCCGACGATGAGGTCGGTGGTCACGGCCAGGTCGGGGATGCCGCGGCGGGCGTCGTCGAGGCGGGCGAGGTAGCGCTCGGCGGTGTAGCCGCGGTGCATGCGAGCGAGGGTTCGATCGCTGCCGGCTTGGAGCGGGAGGTGGAGCTGCTCGCAGACGGCCGGGCACGCGGCCATGGCGTCGATGGTCTCGGGTCGCAGGTCCTTGGGGTGCGGCGACGTGTACCGGATGCGCCGGATCCCGTCGACGGCATCGACGGCGCGGAGCAGATCGGCGAATTGGGGCCGGTACTGGCCGGCGCCGAGGTCGCGGCCGTACGAGTTGACGTTCTGTCCGAGCAGCGTCACCTCGGTCACGCCGTCGCCGGCCAGCTGGTCGATCTCGCGGACGATGTCACCGAGCCGTCGGCTGACCTCGCCGCCGCGGACGCTCGGGACGATGCAGAAGGTGCACGAGTTGTCACAGCCGATCTGGATCGTGACCCACGCCGCATGCGGGGTGGACCGATGCGCGGGCAGGTTCGACGGGTCGGCCTGGTGCTCCTCGAGGATCTCGACCACGGGCCCGGATCCTCGGGCTTGGGCCAGGAGCTGAGGGGCGCGGTGCAGGTTGTGGGTCCCGAACACGACGTCGACGTGACCGGCCCGGTCCAGCACCCGGTCGCGGTCCTTTTGGGCCAGGCAGCCCCCGACGGCGATCTGCAGCCCGGGTCGGCGGTCCTTGAGGCTCTTGAGGTGGCCGAGGTGGCCGTACAGGCGGTTGTCGGCGTTCTCGCGGATGCAGCAGGTGTTGAGGACGATGACGTCGGCGGACTCGGGGTCGTCGGTGGGCTCCATGCCCTCGGCCACGAGGAGCCCGGCGAGGCGCTCGGAGTCGTGCTCGTTCATCTGGCACCCGAAGGTGCGGACATGGAATCGCCGGGACATCGGTGTCTGAGTCTATGGGCCCGGTCTGTCAGGATCGCCCGGCGTGCATGTCGGGATCGGGGCGTTCGTGGTGGCAGCCACCGCGGTGTCGGTGGGCTCGGTGGTTCAAGGGGCGGTCGGCTTCGGCCTCAACCTCCTCGCGGCACCGTTCGTCGCCTTGGTCATCCCGGAGGCGTTGCCGGCGACGTTGGTCTTGGTGGCGTTTCCGCTCGCGGTCTCGACGGTGGCGCGGGAGCATCGCGCGGTCGAGTGGCGGGCGTTGCGGTGGATGCTGCTCGGGGCGGTCCCGGGCACGTTGATCGGCTTGGCCATCGTCGGTCAGGTCGATGCGTCCCAGCTCGCGGTCGTGGTCGGCACCGTCACGCTCGCGGGGGTGGCGCTGAGCGTCCTGTCACCACCGATCCCGGTGACGCCGGGCTCGTCGCTCGCGGCCGGGTTCTTCTCGAACGTGTTCGGGACCGCGTCGTCGGTGGGTGGGCCTCCGGTGGCGTTGCTGTTCCAGCACCGCCAGGGGCCGGTGGCCCGATCCACGCTCGGCGGGTTCTTCGCCACCAGCGCCGTCATGTCCCTGGTCGGCTACGTCGCGACCGGGACGATCACTGGGGATCAGGCCCTCTTCGCGGTGACGCTCGCCCCGTTCATGGTCGGAGGTCTCTGGGCGAGTCGTCACCTGCACCCGTTCGTCGACTCGGGCTGGCTTCGCCCCACGGTGCTCATGCTGTCCGCGATCGCCGGCACCGCGGCGATCCTCCGGGCCGTGCTGTGAGTCCCCGAGACGCGACCGGGGGCGAGGGCCGAAACCCTCGCTCCCGGTTCGCGCCTGGGCTGGGCAGTGGGCAGAACTGCTAGGACTCGACCTCGACTTCTTCTTTTGCCGCTTTTGCTGCCTTGGGCGCCTTTTCCTCTTTTGCTGCTTGGTCCTCGGTCGCCGCGGCGTCCTCGGTCGCCGCGGCGTCCTCGGTCACGTCGACCGTGTCGTCGTCGTCGATCCCGGACGCGGCCCGGACCTTCTCGCTGATCTCCACCATGAGGTCGAGGTTCTCGGCGAGGAACTGCTTGGCGTTCTCGCGCCCTTGGCCGAGCTGCTCACCTTCGTAGGTGAACCAGGCTCCCGCCTTCTTCACGATCCCGAGATCGACACCGACGTCGAGGAGCGAGCCTTCGCGGCTGATGCCCCGTCCGTACATGATGTCGAACTCGGCCTGGCGGAAGGGTGCGCTGACCTTGTTCTTCACCACCTTCACGCGGGTGCGGTTGCCGACGATCTCGGCTCCGTCCTTGATGGCCTCCACTCGGCGGATGTCGAGACGCACCGAGGAGTAGAACTTCAGCGCGCGCCCACCCGGGGTGGTCTCGGGTGAGCCCCACATCACGCCGATCTTTTCCCGGAGCTGGTTGATGAAGACGCAGATGGTCCGGGACCGGTTGAGGTTGGCGGTCAGCTTGCGGAGCGCCTGGCTCATGAGCCGGGCTTGGAGGCCCACGTGGGCGTCGCCCATCTCGCCTTCGATCTCGGCGCGAGGCACGAGCGCGGCGACGGAGTCGATCACGACCACGTCGAGGGCACCGGATCGGATCAGCATGTCGGCGATCTCGAGGCCTTGCTCACCCGTGTCGGGCTGGGAGATGTAGAGGTCGTCGACGTTGAGGCCGATGTTGGCGGCGTAGACCGGGTCCATCGCGTGCTCGGCGTCGATGTAGGCGCAGACACCGCCGTTGCGCTGGGCTTCGGCGACGACATGCATGGCGAGCGTGGACTTGCCCGACGCTTCGGGACCGAAGATCTCCACGACCCGTCCTCTCGGAAGGCCGCCGATGCCGAGGGCGAGGTCGAGGGCGAGGGCGCCGGTCGGGATGGCCTCAACACCGACGTGGCCTCGTTCGCCCAGGCGCATGATCGAGCCCTTGCCGTACTGCTTCTCGATCTGACCGACTGCCATCTCGAGCGCCTCATGCCGTTCCAAGGTGGTCCTCCTGTGTTCACGACGATGCGTCGTGCGGTGCGGTGCTCGAACCTTCTACGCCGGAGGTGTGACATCGCCCGGGCCAACGATCCCAGTCAAAGCCTACCGGTGTGATTACAGACGTGTAGTTCCGATGACGGTAATCGAACACTCGTTCGTAATCAAGCACTCCTCGCGGGTCGCGTCGGAGCGGTTGCCCTCAAGGACCGCCGAGGGCCAGCTGGTCCCGGACGGTGTGCACGGCGCCGGTGGGGCGGGTGTCGCTCTCGATGACCGAGAGGTCGGTCACCGTCCACGGCGGTCCGATCGGGTCGGTGCCGATGGCGTCGACGAGGTCGGTCAGGGGTCGCGGCCGGGGCGTCCGGGCGACGGTGAGGTGCGGGTGGTACGGGCGGTCCTCGGCGTGGCCGGCGAGCCCGGCGGCGGCGTCCCGGACGGCGGCGGCCAGCCCCATGATCTCGGGCGTCTCGGGCGCGAGGCCGACCCAGAGCACGGTGGCACGGCGGGGGGTGGGGAACGCTCCCCCGGCGCCGAGGCGCAGCCCGAACGGCGTGCGGTCGCGGGTCGCGTCGGCGAGCGCAGCGCGGAGGGCGTCGGCGTCGTCGACGCGTCCGAGGAAGGCGAGCGTGAGGTGCCACTGCCGACGGGGGAGCCACCGCAGCGGTGACGGTTCCTGGGTGAGGGGGGCGATCCGGGCGGCGAGGGCGTCGAGCACCGGGTCGGGGGGGACGACGGCGACGAAGGCGCGCGCCAGGCGCGTCACGGGAGCGTGTCGAGCCGGAGTCGCAAGAGGTTGAGCAGGCTGATGGTGGAGAACTGGCGGATGCGGAACCGGTCGCCGGGGAGTCGCGTCGCGACGGCTTCGACGGGTAGGTCGGGGAGCGCGAGCCCGAACCAGACGGTGCCGACGGGCTGGTCGTCGAGCTCGTCGGGTCCGGCGACGCCGGTGGCGGAGATTCCGACGTCGGCGCCGAGGGCGCGGCGGGCGCCGTCGGCCATCTGCTCGGCGCACTCGCGGCTGACGACGTGGTCCGCGGTGACACCGAGGAGGTCGCGTTTGACGTCGGTGGCGTACGAGGTGATCGAGCCCCGGAAGGTCGCGCTGGCTCCGGGGACGTCGGCGATTCGGGCGCCGATGAGGCCGCCGGTGAGCGATTCGGCGACGCCGAGGGACCAGCCGCGCGCCGCGAGGCGGGTGAGGACGGCGTGCTCCATCGTCTCGTCGTCGACGGCGAAGACGAGGTCGCCGAGGATCTGGCGGAGCTCGTGGTCTTCGCGGTCGATGAGCTCGTGGGCTTCGGATTCCGTGGCGGCCTTGGCGGTGATGCGCACGTAGAGGCCTTCGATCCCGCGGGCGAGGAAGGCGATGGTGGGGTTGGTCTGGGTGTCGACCCGGTCGGCGATCATCTCGGCCAGCCCCGATTCGGAGTTCCCCCAGGTCTTGAGCGACCGGGAGACGATGACGGCGCGCTCGCCGGAGCGTTCGAGCAGATCGGGCAGGACGTGGTCGGTGATCATCTGCCGCATCTCGTAGGGGACGCCGGGGACGGCGTACACGACTTTGGTGGTGCCGGCGACGTCGAGCTCGCACTGCAACCCGGGGGCGGTGCCGATCGGGTTGGGGATGACGTCGCCGCCTTTGGGGACGTCGGCCTGGCGGAGGTTGTTGGCCGGCATGTCGCGGCCGCGTGACCCGAACATCGCGGCGATCTGGTCGACGAGGTCGGCGCGCCGCTCGAGGGGCGCGCCCATCACCTCGGCGATGGCTTCTCGGGTGACGTCGTCGGGGGTGGGTCCGAGGCCGCCGCAGACGATGACCGCGTCGGCGTGGTCCAGGAGGCCGCGGAGCGCTTCGACCATCCGGGGAAGGTTGTCGCCGACCTTGCGGTGGTCGAAGGTGTCGATTCCGGCCGCGGCGAGCTGCTCGCCGATCCAGGCGCTGTTGGTGTCGACGATCTGGCCGAGGAGGAGCTCGGTGCCGATCGCGAGGACGTCACATCTCACGGGCGCCGGGGGCCTGGCGAGGGTCGGGCCGGTTCGGGGGCGGGTTCGGCGCCGGTGAGCGCGGGGGTCGCCGATCCGGGTTCGGGGTGGCGGGCGGCGACGATGAGGTCGACGGCCGAGACGACCGAGAGCGCGACGGCGAGCCAGATGAACGCGTTGTAGAGGTGGGGTGCGTCTTCGGTGGGTGGGAAGAGGACGATGCCGACGGCGATGAACTGGACGTAGGCCTTCCATTTCCCGAGCTGCCGGGCGGGGACGGAGACGCCGCGCCGTCCGGCGAGGGTGCGCCACACCTGGACGCCGCCTTCGCGGGCGATGACGATGATGACGGGAAGCCACGCGATGTCGCCGCGGACGGCGAGGGCGACGAAGGCGCCGGTGACGAGGATCTTGTCGGCGAGCGGGTCGAGGAACGCCCCGGATCGGGTGGTGCCGTCGCGTCGGGCGAGCCACCCGTCCAACCCGTCGGTGAAGGCGAGGACGAGCCAGCCGACGAAGGTGCCCCAGTTGCCGTCGTGCTGGTCGAGGATCCAGACGAGGACGGGGATGGCGAAGAGGAGCCGCATGAAGGTGATGACGTTGGCGGGCGTCTTGATGGCCGTCTCGCCGAAGCGGCGGGCCCGTTCGGCCGGGGTCGAGCTTCCGTCGGGGCTCATGGGAGGATCTCGATGGGCTCGGCGAGCAGGTCGGGTCCGATCGCTTCGGTCCCCTTGGCGCGCACCAACACCCCGGG
>DAIMHT010000062.1:0-7839 GCA_036723155.1 Actinomycetota bacterium | reverse complement strand
GGCCGATGCCATCGCCTCCGATGATCCCGATCTGGTGGGTCACGTGTTGGTCTCCGTGGCGTTCCTGCCTGCGGTCCTGGCAATGAAAAACCGCCCACCGAGGTGGACGGTCGGGCGCAGACGCCGGGCGCGGCGCCTGCTAGTCGATAACGATCTGGGTGGTGAGCGGCTGCATGGACCGATCAGTCTCGCAGGACGGCCAGGCTCGGTCAAACGATTTGCGCCCGCGCCGCGGTGGCCCGCCTGTAAGGGCTGTGACGATTCTTCGCCAACTCATGATTTCCCGGTCATACCCCCCGGGTACGCTCCGATGATGGAGAAGGTTCATTTGACGCGTGACGCCTACGAGCGTCTCCGCAAGGAGCTCGAAGAGCGCACGACCGCCAAACGCACGGAGATCTCCCTCTGGATCGAACGCGCTCGGGAGCACGGTGACATCCGGGAGAACGCCGACTACGACGCGGCGAAGAACGAACAGGGCCACAACGAGGGCCGGGTCCGTCACATCGAGGCGATCCTGCGCGGCGCGGTGCTCGTCGAGACCTCGGACGGGAGCCTGGTAGAGCCGGGAACGATCGTCGAGATCCGCATGGACGACGACGACCAGACCGTGGAGTACCTCGTCGGATCGATCGAGGAACGCCACGAGTCCTACGACGTCCTGTCGGTCGGGTCGCCGCTCGGTCAGGCCGTGCTCGGAGCCGCTCCCGGACAAGTGGTCCACTACACCGGGCCGCGTCGCACCTTCAACGTCGAGGTCGTCAGCGTCCGTCCCGCCGTGTGACCCGAGTCCTCGGCGTCGACGGCTGCCGCGGCGGCTGGGTCGCGGTGGCGCTGGAGCAGGGCCGGTTCACGGCCGCTCGGTTCGCGACGCACTTCGGCGACCTGATCGATGACGACGCGACGGTCATCGGAGTCGACATCCCGCTGGGGTCGAACGGCGCCGTGCGCGCTGCCGACAACGCGGCCCGCCGCCTCTTGGGTCGACGCCGCGCCTCGGTCTTCGACCCGCCGCCACGCGACGTCCTCGACGCGCCCGATCATGCGACCGCGAACCGCCGCTGCCGTGAGCGCCACGGGCGCGGCGTGAGCGCGCAGGCCTGGAACCTCGCCCCGAAGATGCTCGACGTCGAGCCCCACTGGCACCACGCGCCGCAACGAATCTTTGAGGTGCATCCGGAGCTGTCGTTCGCCACGATGGCGGGCTCGGTGATCGACGAGCCCAAGCGGACGTGGGCGGGACAACGCGCCCGGGCCCGGTTGCTCGCCGAGGCGGGAATCCGGGTACCGGACGAGCTGGGCCCGGCAGGCGCCGCCGGTCCCGACGACGTGCTCGACGCGGCCGCGGTGGCATGGTCCGCGGCGCGGATCGCCGCCGGTGCGCAGCGCTGCGTCCCCGACCCGGCCGAGCGCGACGCCGCGAACCGGCCGGTCGCGATCTGGTTCTGATCACGTCCCGGCAGTCCCGAATCCCCCACCGCCGGGGGTGCGGACGCGCACCACGTCACCGGCCCGGAGTGACACCGTGACCTTGTCCGGCAGCATCTGGGCGCGGGTCTCGTCCCCGCCGGGGAGGAGCCAGTTCTCCCCCCGCGCACCAGGCTCCCCGCCGGCGAGACCCCACGGCGCGCTGGTGCGCCGCTCGGTGACGAGCGACACGACGGCATCCTCGAGGACCTCGAGGTCGCGTTCGATCCCGTCACCACCGCGGTACTCGCCGCGACCGCCGGTCTCGGGTCGCAGCGCGTAGCGACGCACCCGCAGCGGCAGGGTGCGCTCCAGGGCCTCGACCGGCGTGTCACGGGTGTTCGTCATCGCGGTGTGGACACCGCTCATGCCGTCGCGCCAGGGGCGGGCGCCCTGGCCGCCGCCGATGGTCTCGTAGTACACCCAGCCTGGTCCCCCGAGCAGCACGTTGTTCATCGTGCCCTGGCTGGCGGCGCCGAGCCGTTCGGGGAGCGCGGCGGCGAGCGCGCCGAGGCACACGTCGGCGACGCGTTGACTGACCTCGACGTTGCCGGCCCCGACCGCGACGGGCGGGACCGCGGCGACCACGGACCCGGCGGGGGCCACGACCCGCAACGGTCGGGTCGCGCCGCCGTTAGCAGGGATGCCGGGGTCGGTGGCGACCCGGACCGCGTAGGCGACGGCACTGACGGTGACGGCCTCGACCGCGTTGACGTTGCCGGGACGTTGCCGGTCGGATCCGGTGAAGTCGAACGTGGCGGTGTCACCATCCAACGTCACCGTCACCACGATCCGGCTGGGGGTCTGCTGGGCGGGACGGGGACCGGCGGAGTCGAGGACGTCGGCGAACCGCCACTGACCGTCAGGCAGGGCGGCGAGCGCGGCGCGCGCGCGGCGTTCGCCATAGTCGAGGAGCTCGGTGAGGGGCGCGGCGGTGCCAAGGTCGGCGACGATGGTCGCCATCCGTCGGGCGCCGATCTCGTTCGCACCGGCTTGCGCCTCGAGGTCACCGCGTCGCTCGTCGGGGGCTCGGGAGCTCGCCACGATCAGATCGGTGATGTCGGCGGTGAGACGCACGGGCGGGATCCGGAGCCCTTCCTGATAGATCTCGAGGGCGTCGGGGGGCATGGAGCCGGGTGCCATGCCGCCCAGGTCGGAGTGGTGGGCACGGTTGGCGACCCAGCCGACGAGGACGTCGTCGACCCGGACCGGGGTCACGACCGTCACGTCGTTGAGGTGGGTGCCCCCCGCGAACGGGTCGTTCAGGACCCAGGACCCGTCGGCGCTGCCGGCGGCGTCGATGGCGGCGCGGACCGCGGCGGGCATGGAACCGAGATGCACGGGGATGTGCTCGGCTTGGACGAGGAGCTCTCCTGACGCGGTGAACAGCGCGGCGGAGCAGTCGGCGCGTTCCTTGATGTTCGGGCTCGACGCGGCGCGGCGGAGGACCAGGCCCATCTCGTCGGCGACGCCGGTGAGGCGGGCGATCAGGACCTGGAGCGCGGCGGGGTCGAGGCTCATCGGGACCCACCGTCGCGTTGGAGCATCCACGCGCCGAGCGGTCCCGGCGTCGCGGTCCAGCCCCCGGGGATCCAGACCGTGCAATCCGCCTCGGCGACCACGTCGGGGCCCCGGACGGTCGGCCGCGACACCGCGGGCAGCTCGTCGGCGGTGAGCGGGGCCGGTCGGGTGGCTCGGGCCCGGAGGGCGATGACCTCCACCGCGACGTCGGGACGCGCGTAGCCGTTGCGGCGCGTGTGCTCCGCGTGGAAGTCATCGACGCTGGAGACGGTGAGCTCGTGGCTCTGCCCGACATACCGGCAGTCGAGCGCGGTGCTGACCTGCGCGCCGTTCCCGACCCGGCGGGCGGCGTCGGCGCCCAGCGCCGCGAGCGCGTCGGGAAGCCCGGCGGTGTCGCGGGGGGTGGGCCAGGTGCGCACGAGCTCGCGGCGGCGGGGGGACGACAGGAGCCCGAGGGCCGAGAGCGCCCCGGCGCGGGGTGGGACGATCACGACCGGCATGCCGAGCGCGTCGGCGACCGCGCATCCGTGGAGCGGGCCCGCGCCCCCGAACGCGACGAGCGCGAGGTGACGGGGGTCCACGCCACGGGCGACGGTCACGCCCCGGACCGCTTCTTGCATGGCGGCATCGACCACGGTGACGACACCGGCCGCAGGGGTCCCGGCCCGGTCGAGCGCGGCCCGGGCCGCGGCGACGTCGAGGGCGCCGAGGTCAGGGAAAACGGCACTGGCGTCGATGCGGCCGAGGACGAGGTCGGCGTCGGTGACGGTGGCCGCGGTCCCACCGCGCCCGTAACAGGCTGGGCCCGGCACCGCGCCGGCGCTGCGAGGACCAACCGTGAGCGCGCCCCCGGTGTCGATCACGGCGATCGAGCCGCCACCGGCGCCGATGGTGTGGACGTCGAGGGCCGGGAGCCGGATCGGGTAGCCGGCGACATCGAGGGTGCCGGCGGGCTCGGGTGCGCCGCCGCGCACGAGGCACACGTCGGTGCTGGTGCCACCCATGTCGAACGAGACCGCGTCGGGATACCCGCAGGCGGTCGCGACGGCCGCCGCGGCCCGGACACCGCCCGCGGGTCCGGAGAGCAGCAACGCGGCCGGGATCTCGGCGGCGGCGTCGACGGCCATGAGCCCGCCGGCGGACGTCATGACGAGCACCTCGTCGGCGAGGTCGACGAGGCGGTGCAGGTAGTCGCGGCACGCGGGCCGCAGCATGGCGTTCGCGACGGTCGTCACCGTCCGTTCGTACTCGCGGAACTGGGGTGAGACCTCGTGGGAACAGGTGACGTCGACGCCGCGCCGCTCCAGCGCGGTGGCGACCGTCCGTTCGTGGGTGGCGTCGAGGTCGGCGTGGAGAAGGCTGATCGCGACGACGTCGACATCGTCGGGGACGGCCGGGACGGTGTCGGGGTCGAGCGGCTCGAGCTCGTGGCCGGTGCCGTCGAGGCGGCCGTTGACCTCGAACCGCAGCTCCCGGGGCACGAGCGGCGGCGGCCGGTCGACGTACGGGTCGTACAGCGACGGGCGGGTCTGGCGGGCGATCTCGATGACGTCGGCGAAGCCTCGGGTGGCGACCAGCGCGACCCGTCCGCCGCGTCCTTCGAGCAGCGCGTTCGTCGCGACGGTGGTGCCGTGGGCGAGCAGGGCGGGGCGTTTGGTCGTGACGCGGTCGATGGCGTCGCGCACGGCCTGATCCGGCTGCGCCGGCGTGGAGGTCACCTTGACCACGTCGCCGGCGTCGGTCACGAGATCGGTGAAGGTCCCACCCGTGTCGACACCGAGCTGCATGACGGGTTCAGCGGCCGTCGGTCGCGACGCTCTGGAGGAGGTAGCCGCGGGACCGCACGGTTCGCAGCTCGAGGCCGAGGGCGGCGATGCGTCGTCGGATCCGCAGGATGTGCACGTCGAGGGCGTTGCGGGTGGGGACGCCGTCGGGCCAGGCCCGCCGGGCGAGCACGTCACGGCCGACGACGGCACCGAAGCGTTCGGCGAGCACGGCCGCGAGGGCCTGCTCCACCGGTGAGAGCGCGACCCAGCGGTCGCGGTAGTGGAGCAAGCCGTCGGTGTCGACGGCCGGCGTCGGTCGGTCGGTGTTCGCCCGGGAGTCCAACGTCGCGAGCCGGGTTCGGATCTCGGCCTGGTCGGCCGGGAGTCGGACCCAGTCCTCGAGCGGGTCGACGGTGACCGGGGGCGCCGCGCCCTCGGGGACGAGGAGCAGCCGCGGGGTGCCCGCCGACCGGAGCGTCGCGAGTCGCTCGCTCTCGTCGGGCCAGCGCACGAGGACGACGTCAGCCATGTCGACGCCGAAGGTAGGGGTCGCATGTGATGCGCTCGTTTCGGCGCATGAAAGGGTTCCTCCCGGCGCGGGCGGGTCGAATCTCGCCCGGGCCACGAAACGGCCCTGGCAGACTAGGGATCAGAAGGGAGGACCGGATGGGCACGCTGTCGGACAAGGTATGGGAGCGCCACGTGGTGCGCTCGGCTCCCGGCGAGCCTGACCTCCTCTATATCGACCTGCACTTGATTCACGAGGTCACGTCCCCCCAGGCCTTCGACGGGCTGCGCCTGTCGGGCCGGACGCTCCGACGGCCCGACCTGACGGTCGCGACGATGGACCACAACGTCCCGACGACCGACGTGGACCAGCCCATCGCCGACCCGATCTCGGCCAAGCAGATCGACGTGCTCGCCTCGAACTGCGCCGAGTTCGGGGTCCGGCTCTACAAGATGGGCGACCCGGGACAGGGAATCGTCCACATCATCGGCCCCGAGCAGGGGCTCACCCTCCCGGGGATGACGATCGTGTGCGGCGATAGCCACACGTCGACGCACGGGGCGTTCGGCGCGCTCGCCTTCGGGATCGGGACCAGCGAGGTGGAGCATGTCCTCGCGACGCAGACCCTCCCCCAGGCCCGACCGGGCACGATGGCGGTGACCGTCGAGGGTGACCTCCCCGCGGGCGTGACCGCCAAGGATGTGGTGCTGTCGATCATCGCCCGCATCGGCACCGCAGGGGGGATCGGCTCGATCATCGAGTACCGAGGCTCGGCGATCCGGGCCCTGTCGATGGAAGGCCGGATGACGGTCTGCAACATGTCGATCGAAGCCGGCGCCCGAGCCGGGCTGATCGCGCCCGACGACACCACGTTCTCGTACCTCGAGGGGCGCCCGTTCGTCCCGACCGGCCCGGCGTGGGAACGGGCCCTCGACGACTGGCGGTCCCTGGCCACCGACGACGACGCCCGCTTCGATCAAGAGGTGCACCTCGACGCGGCCCAGCTGCGCCCGTCGGTGTCGTGGGGCACGAACCCCGGCCAGACGGTCACGATCGACGACCAGGTCCCCGACCCCGACTCGTTCGACGAGCCGCATCAGCGCGAGGCCGCCCGGCTGGCGCTGCGGTACATGGGCTTGGAGGCGGGCACGGCGATGCGCGACATCGCGGTCGACACCGTGTTCATCGGGTCGTGCACGAACTCGCGGATCGAGGACCTGCGGGCCGCGGCCGGGGTCTTGGAGGGACGGTCGGTGCGCGACGGGCTCCGGGCCCTCGTCGTGCCGGGCTCGCACCGGGTGAAGAGCCAAGCCGAGGCTGAGGGTCTCGACCGGGTGTTCAGCTCGGCCGGGTTCGAGTGGCGGGAGCCGGGCTGCTCGATGTGTCTGGCCATGAACCCCGACAAGCTGGCCGCCGGGGAGCGTTGCGCCTCGACGTCCAACCGGAACTTCGAAGGCCGTCAGGGCAAGGGCGGTCGAACCCATCTGGTGTCACCGGCGGTGGCCGCCGCCACCGCGGTAGCGGGCCGCTTCGCGACCCCCGAGGACCTGGAGTAGCGACGGTGGAACCGGTGCGCGAGATCGTGGGGCGGGCGGTGCCGCTCGACCGGTCCGACGTCGACACGGATCAGATCATCCCGAGCGACTGGTTGAAGCGGGTCGAGCGCACCGGCTTCGGGGAGGGACTGTTCTCGGAGTGGCGGGAGAGCAGCGACTTCGTCCTCAACCGGGCCCAGTTCCAGGGCGACGACCGGCGGGTGCTCGTCGCCGGCCCCAACTTCGGGACCGGCTCGTCGCGCGAGCACGCGGTCTGGGCCTTGCAGGACTACGGGTTCGAGGCGGTCATCGCCCCCCGGTTCGGGGACATCTTCCGCAACAACGCGTTGAAGGGCGGCCTGATCCCGGTGGTGCTGCCGGAGCCGGTCGTGCGGCGGATCTTGGACGCCATCGAGGACGACCCGACGCTCGAGATCGTCGTCGATGTCGTCGACCGTCGCGTCGCGGTGCCGGCCCTCGACCTCGACGAGCCGTTCGACCTCGACGACCACACCCATCACCGGCTGGTGAACGGCCTCGATGACATCGGCCTGACCCTGCAACACGTCGGCGACATCGCCGACTACGAGGCCGGACGGAGCGACTGGCTGCCGAGCCTTACGCCGACGCCACGCTGAGCGACCGCACCGACGCGAGCGTCTCGGGGTCCGCGACGGGGGTGGCGAGGTCCCAGGCCAGCCGGGCCGCCTCGAACGCTTCCGCGTAGCGGATCCGGCCCTGAAAGCCCCGGAACCGGGCCTGGGCTTCGATGGCTTCGAGCTCGACCGGTCCCTGGCGGAGCACCTGGGACAGGTGGGAGCGCAACGCGACCATCTTCTGATCGAGGGTGTCGGCCACGTCGACATACACCGTGGGCTCGAAGCCCTGCGTCGAGGGCGTCTCGTATCGCAGCACCGTCGGCAGCCGTCGGGCCGCGGCGAGGCTCGCCGTCGCCGTCGACCGGTGATCCTGGTGGGTGTCGTTGGGAGCGTGGGTGTAGAGCGTCTCGGCGCCACTCATCGCGATGGCCTCGTCGATGACG
>DAIMHT010000061.1:1469-7922 GCA_036723155.1 Actinomycetota bacterium | reverse complement strand
CATGCAGCGCGACGACATGATCATCGTCAGCGTCGACGACCACGTCGTCGAGCCCCCCGATCTCTTCGAGCGGCACCTGCCCGAGCGGTACCGCGACCTCGCCCCGAGGGTCGTGCACCAAGACGACGGCACCGACGTGTGGGAGTTCCACGGGCTGCACATCCCCAACATCGGCCTCAACGCGGTCGCGGGGCGCCCCCCGGAGGAGTACGGGATCGACCCGACGTCGTTCGACGAGCTGCGCGAAGGCTGCTTCGACGTCGAGAAGCGGGTGCTCGACATGAGCGCCAACGGCGTCCTCGGATCGCTCAACTTCCCGTCCCTGCCCGGCTTCGCGGGTCGGCTCTTCGGTGCGCTCGAGGACAAGGACGCGGCCCGGATCCTCACCGAGGCGTACAACGACTGGCACATCGACGAATGGTGCGGGTACGCCCCGGAGCGGTTCATCCCGCTGGCGGTCCCGGCGATCTGGGATCCCGAGGTGACCGCGGCCGAGATCCGGCGGGTGGCCAAGAAGGGCTGCCACGCCATCACGTTCCCGGAGAACCCGGTGCCGCTCGGCTTGCCGAGCCTGCACTCCGATCATTGGGACCCGGTCTGGCGGGCGGTGTCCGACACCGGGATGATCGTGTGCATGCACATCGGGTCGTCGTCCAAGCTCGTGATCACCGCGCCGGACGCGCCGATGGACGTCATGATGGTCCTGCAGCCGATGAACATCGTGCAGTGCGCGGCCGATCTCGTGTACTCGCCGATCTGGAAGAAGTTCCCGGACGTGACCGTGGCGCTGTCCGAGGGTGGGATCGGATGGATCCCCTACTTCCTCGAGCGGCTCGACCACACCTACCGGACCCACCGAGCCTGGACCGGCGTGGACTTCGGGGACCAGACCGCCAGCGAGTTCTTCCTCGACCACGTCATGCTCTGCTTCATCACCGACCCGGTGGGCCTGAAGCTGGTGCGGGACCACATCGGCGTGGAGCGGGTCACGGTGGAGATCGACTACCCGCACTCCGACACGACGTGGCCGAACGCGCCCGAGCGGCTCCTGGCCGAGTTCGACGACACCGACCTGACCGATGCCGAGATCGACGCCATCACCTACGAGAACGCGATGCGGTACTTCCAGTACGACCCGTTCTCGATCCGACCCCGGGAGCGGTGCACCGTCGGTGCGCTGCGCAGCGAGGCCATCGGCGTCGACACCAAGCCGGTGGCCCGCGGTCGTCGGTTCCCGGAGCAGAAGGGCATCACCGTCAACAAGATGGTGCCCACGGCGTGAGCCCGACGCCGGGCCCGAACGGCCCTGACGGCGACGCCCCGGCTCCGCTCCGGACCGAGCCCCGGCCGCTCCTCGTGCACTGGCTCGTTGACGCCGCGGTGGTGTTCCTGGCCACGATCATCGTGGCGTTGTTCCTCGGTGTGCCCTGGTGGGCGGTCGCGGCGGTGGCGCTGGTGGTCGGGAGCTTCGGCGCCCGGCTCACCTATCGCGCTGATGTGCGCTCGATGGCGGCTCGCCGCGCGGGCTGAGCGGACCCGTCCGGTGCTCGGGCGGCGGTCGATCGCGGCCGCTGCCTAGTCTGTTCCGATGCCGGCCACCGTGGTGTTGGTGCACGGCGCCTGTCACGGTGCCTGGTGCTGGGACAAGGTCGTCGCGGGGCTCACCGACCGTGGGATCCCGGTCGTCGCGGTCGACCTGCCCGGGCACGGCGAGAGCCGCGAACCCCTCGGCGACCTTGCGGCCGACGCCGCCGCGCTGCGCGCCACTCTCGACGGCCTCGACCGGTCGGTGGTGTGCGGCCACTCCTACGGCGGCGCGGTGATCACCGAAGGCGCGGCCGGGCAGGCCGGCGTGCGACACCTCGTCTACATCACCGCGTTCGCGCTGGCTCCGGGCGAGTCGACGATGGCCGCGGCGGTCGAGGGCTCAGAATCCGACACGGCCACGAAGCTGGGTGACGCGATGGAGTTCGCGGAGGACGGAACGGTGTCGTTCCGAGGACCGGCCGCCATTGACGCGCTGTACCACGACTGCTCGTCGGCCGATGTCGACTTCGCATTGGCGCACCTCGGGCCCCAGAGCGTCAGTGCGCTCGCCGGCGTCGCGACCCGTGCCGCGTGGCAGGACATCCCGAGCACGTACGTGGTCTGCACCGAGGATCGGGGTGTGCCGCCGGAGCTGCAGCGCCGGCTCGCGGCACGCACCACGCACACCGTCGAGTGGCCGACCAGTCACTCGCCGTTCCTGTCCCGCCCTGATCTCGTCGTGGACCTGCTCGCCGGGATCGCGGAACGAACGTAGTATCGGCGCGATGAGCACGCTTGAGGACTATGTCTCGAAGGCCCAGGCCGCGCTGGACGGGCTGCGTCCCCAGCTCGACGAGCTCCGTGTCCAAGCGGACCTGGCCCAAGCCGAGGCTCGCGACCGGCTCGAAGCCGGGATCGCGGCGCTGCAGAAGGCACAAGCGGCCGCGAAGGCCCAGCTCGATCAGGCGTCGCGCGCGGGGAAGGACACCTGGAAGTCGACGGCGCAGCAAGCCGAGCAGGCCGTCGACGATCTCGGGACCCAGCTGCAGCAGGTCGTGGAGCAGGTCCAGAAGTCGGTTGGGGCCGCGGCCCCGGCGGCGCAGAAGGGGTGGCGGACGTTCCTCGATGAGTGGAACCGTGAGCGCCAGGAGCGTCAGCGGTTGCTCGACGAGGATTGACGTCCTCGCACGAGCGACGCAACCGAGCGTTCTGGGACGCCGACGCCGACGACTACCAAGCCGCGCACGCGGCTGATCTCGGGCCCGAGCGGGCCCGGGCCTGGGGGGTGTGGCGGATCCCCGAGGTCGAGGTGCAGGCGTTGGGCCCGGTCCGCGACCGTGACGTCCTCGAGTACGGGTGTGGTGCCGCGCAGTGGTCGATCGCGCTGAGCTGCGACGGCGCCCGGACGGTCGGGCTCGACCAGTCCGTCGCGCAGCTCCGGCACGCCCGTCGCCTCCAACACGAGCAGCGGACGACGTTCCCGCTGGTCGCGGCGAGCGCCGAGGCGACCCCGTTCGCGGCCGCGTCGTTCGACCTCGTCTTCTGTGACCACGGGGCGATGTCGTTCTGTGATCCCGCGGCGACGATCCCGGAGGTGGCGCGCGTCGTCCGACCCGGGGGCCGGGTCGTGTTCAGCAAGACGACGGCGCTGGTGTACTTGACGTTCGACTGGGCCCGCGACCGTCAGGACGTCCGTCTCCACCACGACTACTTCGGGATGCGCGTCTTCGACAGCGGCGAGGGCACCGTCGACTTCCAGATCCCGTACGGCGACTGGATTCGGACCATCCGGCGGCACGGGTTCGTCGTCGAGGACCTCATCGAGCTGCGGGCGCCGGTGGGAGCCACGACGACGTACGACGAGTTCGTGCCGACTGACTGGGCCCGGCGGTGGCCGGCCGAGGAGATCTGGGTGCTGCGGCGCGACGGCTGACGTTACGGGTACCGGAGCCGGACCGCGGCCTCGGGGCTGTGCGCGTGGAAGGTCAGGCTCTCCTCGATGTAGAGCCAGACCGCGTCGGCGTCGGAGCGCTCGTAGCCGATCGCGAGGTCTTGACCGCACGACAGCTCGAAGTCCTCGCCCCGCAGGCTGAGGACGATCGCGCCGTCGACGGCGGGCGCGTACGAGACGGGGCCACCGAGGATCAGGCGGAGCCGTTCCAGGACCGGGTACCCGCCGTCTTCGGTGGTCTCGAGGATCCCGGCGTAGCAGCGGGGGCCGAGCGCGATGCCGTAGGGACCCTCGACGCCCGCGTCGCGCAGGCGCGCCACGGCCATGGCCGCCCAGCGGGGGTAGTCCCCGAAGCGGTCCCCGAGCTCGACCGGGTCGTGCGGGGAGGCCTCGGCAATACCCACGATGCCCGCGCCCGCGTAGCCGTGGAACACCGCGGTGTCCTCGGCGAGGGCGACGCGTCGCGCCGCGTCGGTGACGGCCTCGAGATCGGGCGACTTGTGGCCCCGGTCGATGGTGTCGAGCTCGTCGCGCTGCAGCGAGAAGCGGGCCCGCAGCTCGACATACGGCTGCACGAGCCGACGGGCGCCCTCGACGCCGGGGGCCGGGCTGTCACCGAGGGTCTCGATGGTGCCCAGCGGGACCGCGGCCGCGTCCCAGCCGTGCGGGCCGGTGAAGTCGACGAGGCGACGGGCGGCGAGGAAGTTGCCGAGGGCTCGTTTGGCTTCCTCTTCGATCTCGGCCCACGCGGCGTCGGAGATCGGTGCGAGGTCCCGGTACAGGTGGTTCATTCGGTGTCCTCTCGGGTGGAGCCCAGGTCGAGCGAGCCGCCGCCGGCACCGCCGGCGCTCTCCTCAGCCTCGTGTTCCTCGGCGACGATCGACCCGTCGGTGAAGAGGTACGTGCGCAGGTGCCGGTCGAGGACCGGGTCGCGGCGGCGCAGCCACTCGAGCGTCATGGCCGCGTGCTCCTTTTCCTCGTCGCGGTTGTGGGCGAGCACTTCGGCGAGGGAGGGGTCGCCGGTGGCGTGGACCCGCTGGTCGTACCAGTCCACGGCTTGGAGCTCTTCCATGATCGACTGGATCGCTCGGTGGCGGTCGATCGTGGCCGCGTCGAGAAGGGCGGCGTCCTCGTGCAGACCTTCACTGGCCATCGTCGCCTCGCTCTCGGTGGTCCTGGTGCAGGGTACCGATCAGCGGCGCTCGAAGGTGAGTCCAGCGGCCTCACGATCCCAGGTCGTGGCGGTCACACCGTCTTCTCGCAGCTGGTACTTCAACACCCGTCCGACCGGGTTGCGCGGCAGATCGGACCGGAACTCGACGTAGCGGGGCACGGCGAAATAGGGCACGTGGTCGACCGCCCAGCGACAGAGCTCTTCTTCGGTGATCGATGCCTCGTCGATCAGGACCACGGTGACCTTGACGTCGTCTTCACCGAGGTTGCTCGGCACGGAGTGGACGGCGACGTCCGCGATCGCCTCGTGGTCGTGGAAGATTCGCTCCAGCTCGAAGCTGGAGATGTTCTCGCCGCGACGTCGCAGGTAGTCCTTCTTGCGGTCGACGAAGTAGAGGAAGTCGTCGGCATCGATGCGGCCGAGGTCGCCGGTGTGAAACCAGAGGTTGCGGAACACGGCGAGGGTCTCCTCGGCTCGGCCCCAGTAACCGGCGAACATCACGTTCGGCCGCCGGGGCCGACAGACGATCTCGCCGGCGGTTCCGACGGGGACCTCGTGGTCGTCGTCGTCGACGAGGGTCACCTCGAACTCGTGCTGGTTCGGCTTCCCGGCCGCTCCCGGCTGGTTCGTCTCCCCGGCGGGCAGCATCGAGATCAGCGACGCCTCGGTCAACCCGTACCCGCCGCTGAACGTCGCGCATCCGAACCGTTCCCGCCAGATGCGATCGGTGTCGGGAGGGATCGGCGCCGCCGCGCACAGCCGCAGGCGGTGTCCGGCCTGGTCGGGGTGATCGGCGGCGTCGGCGATGAGGATGGCGAGCGATCCGAGCAGCGACACCATGGTCGCCTTGGTGCGGCGGACCTCGGGCCAGAACTGCGACACCGAGAACCGCCGGGCGATGCTCGCGGTCCCTCCGGTCACCAGCGTGCCGACCACGCAGATCGAGATGGCGTTGAAGTGGAACAGCGGCAGCGGGGTGAGCACCACGTCGTCGGCGCGGCGCTGCCACGCCCGGGCGATCTGGTCCGCGAGGCAGACGATGTAGTTGTGCGGGAGCATGCAGCCCTTCGACGGGCCCGTCGTGCCGGCGGTGTAGATGAAGCACGCCAGATCGGCGGGGGCCACGCCCGCAGGGGGTGGCGGCCCGTCCGGCGCGTCGTCGAGCACCGTGGTCCAGGCGTGCACCGGGACGTCGGGGACCGGGGCGTCCGGCTCGCCGGTCACGATCACGGCCCGCAACTCGGGCAGCGGGGGGTGTGTCACCACCGCGACCCGCGACGCGAAGTCCCCTTGGACGATCACGACCCGGGCGCCCGAATCGGCGAGCTGGTGGCGCAGGAACTCCCCTTTGTACGCGGTGTTGATGGGAACTTGGATGGCGCCCAGCTTCAGCGCGCCGAAGAAGGACACGACCTGCTCCGGGCTGTTCTCGAGGAGCGTCGCCACGCGGTCGCCGCGCTGCACCCCGAGGCGGGCGAGGGCGTGCGCGAGGCGGTCGCTCGACGCGTCGACGTCGCGGGCACTGAGCACCAGGCCCGCGAAGTCCAGGTAGGGCCCGTCCGGGTCCGTCGCGAGGCGGTGCGCGAGCGCGTCGAGCACGGTGGTGCCGGCGGCGGTTTCCACGGAGGCTGACCCTAGTGTCAGGTCTCGCGAGGCCGGCCGCCGAGGTCGAGTGACCTCAGCGCGTGGTCGGCGGGTCCGGCTCGTGTCGGGTGACGGTGAACGCGACCTCTTGGCCGTACGACAGCTCGAGGTTGTGCCCGTCGGGGTCGCCGATGATCGTCCAGTACCCGACCGGTGG
>DAIMHT010000061.1:0-1369 GCA_036723155.1 Actinomycetota bacterium | reverse complement strand
GGCGCGACGATCTCGTCGAAGCTCATGGTGTCGCCGGCCGAGTAGGCGCCACCGAGCTCGGCGTGCTCGAGCACGGCCCGGGTGTCGCTGTCGACCCCGGCGGCGTCCGCTCCCCCCGCGGCGGGCATCGCCCCTAACCGTGCGCCCGGGAGCGCGAGGGAGACGGTCTGGTCGTCGAACGGGTTCATCGCCATCAGCGAGCTGCCGAACCCGTAGGCCTTGCGGAGGGTCACGTGCAGCTTCGGTGACGCGATACGGGTCTGCGCCGCGAACATCCGGGCCGCGTGCCGGAGGATCCCGGCCCGTTCCGAGGCGCTGCCCGCGAGCACGCCGGGATTGTCGGCGAGGAACACGACGGGCAGATGGAAGGCGGCGGCCACGCCGAGAAAGTGGGCGGCCTTGTCGGCACCGTCGGCGTCGATCGAGCCTGCCTTCACCGCGGGCTGGTTCGCGACGACCGCGACCGGGATGCCACCGAGCCGGGCGAGCGTGGTGACAATCGTCCGGCCGTAGGCGGGCTCGATCTCCAGATCGGAGCCCTGGTCGACGAGCACCTCGACGACGCGTCGGATGTCGTACGCCCGCCGGGGGTCGGCCGGGATGATGTCGACAAGCTCGGGGAGGGATCGGGGGCCGTCGGTGACCGGTCCCGCCGGCGGGTGCGTCCATGCGTTCGACGGGAAGTACGACAGGTACCGGCGGACGAGGTCGAGGGCGTCGGTGTCGTCGGCCGCGGCGTTGTGGGCCACGCCGCTGACCGTGGTGTGGACGGCGGTCCCGCCGAGCTCTTCCTTCGTGATGTCTTCACCGACGGAGGACTTCACGAGCGGCGGACCGGCGGAGAACAGCGCCGCGCCTTCGACCATGACGACGAGGTCCATCAGCGGGGCGGTGAGCGCGCCGTGGCCCGCTGATGAGCCCATCACGACGCAGACCATGGGGACGAGGCCACTCAGTCGGGCCAAGGCCTGCAGGTCGTTCGGGGTCCGGCCGCGTCGTTCGAACGCGTTCTGGGTTCGCTCCCCCGCCCCCTCCAACAGCATGACGAGCGGGACCCGCTCGCGGCGCGCGAGGTCGGCGAGCCGCTGCCGCTTGGCGCCGGTGCCGTGCCCGATCGAGCCGCCCATGACGGTGAAGTCCTCGGCGCCCGCGAGCACGGGTCGACCGTCGACCAGACCATGACCGGCGACGAGCGCGTCGGCGGGCGCGGGCGGGGTGACGGCCCGGTGCACCGCGCCGACGAGGGTGCCGAGCTCGACGAACGTCCCGGCGTCGAAGAGGTGCTCGATGCGGGCGCGAGCGTCGAGTCGGCCCGGGGTGCGGTGCTTGGCCAGGCGTTCGGCTCCGCCCATCGCGCGCGCTGCGGCCT
>DAIMHT010000060.1:0-7966 GCA_036723155.1 Actinomycetota bacterium | reverse complement strand
GCTTCGACGTCCGCGCCGTCCACGACGCGTTCGACGGCTACACCGCCGGAACCGGTTACACCGGCGAAGACGGAGTCGAGCTGCACATCCCCGCAACCGACGCGCCCCGAATCTGGCGCGCGCTCCTCGAGGCCGGCATCCGACCGGCGGGGCTCGGGGCTCGCGACACGCTGCGCCTCGAGGCCGCCCTCCCGCTCCACGGCCACGAGCTCGGGCCCGGGATCACCCCCCTCCAAGCCGGGCTCGGCTGGGTCGTGCGCTTCGAGAAAGGCGACTTTCGCGGGCGCGCGCCACTCCTCGCCGAGAAGGAACGAGGGATCAGCCGCCGGCTCCGCGGTCTCCTCGCCGACGACCGTCAGGTGCCCCGCGCCGGAAACGCGGTGCTCATCGACGACACGCCCGTCGGGGAGGTGACGAGCGGCAACTTCTCCCCGACGCTCGCCCGGGGGATCGCGTTGGCGTTCCTCCCACCGGACACCGACATCGGCACCGCGGTCGAGATCGACGTCCGCGGCCGGCGGGTGCCAGCGTCCGTGGTGTCGACCCCGTTCGTGCCCCGCGGGACCTGACGCGGGTACGCTGCCGCGACAGCCGTCGACCCTGGGCGGGAGAGCCCTCGTCCACCCGGGCGGGGCGCCGAAGGAGCAACCACTCCCGGAACCTCTCAGGCCCACGAACCGTCCGGGCGAGGCCACGCTGGAGAGCAGGCGAGAATCCATCTCGTCTCACCGAAGGGGAAAGCCGGTCCGCCGGCGAATCTCTCAGGTCCACCGACAGCGCGGGAGCGACGGGCCGAGCACGGCCCGAGCGACCGAACGCGACCGGTGGACGGAGAGACGGCCATGACCTTGCGGGACCTCGAGGCGCACTTCACCGACCGGCACATCGGCCCCGACGCGGATGAGCAAGCCGCGATGCTCGCCGCCCTCGGCCTCGGCTCCCTCGACGAGCTCGCGGACCGGGCGGTGCCGGCGTCGATCCGCGACCGCGACGCTCTCGACCTGCCGCCGGCCGGCGACGAGACGGAAGTCCTCGAGGAGCTGCGCGGCCTCGCGGCCAGGAACGCCGTGCTCGTCTCGCTCCTCGGCGGCGGGTACTCCGACACCATCACGCCGCCGGTGATCCTGCGCAACGTCTTGGAGAACCCCGCCTGGTACACCGCGTACACCCCGTACCAGCCCGAGATCTCCCAGGGGCGGCTCGAGGCGCTGCTCAACTTCCAGACCATGGTCAGCGACCTCACCGGTATGGAGCTCGCCAACGCGTCGCTGCTCGACGAGTCGACCGCCGCGGCCGAGGCGATGACGCTGTGCCATCGGGTGCACCCCAAGGCCGGCAACACCTTCGCCGTCGATGTCGACTGTCATCCACAGACGATCGCGGTGGTGCGCACCCGAGCCGAGGCCCTCGGTCTCGACGTGCTCGTAGCCCCCGCCGACGAGGTCGCCGCCGAGGACGTCTTCGGGGTGCTGCTCCAGGAGCCGGGCACGAGCGGGCGGGTCCGGGACCGTCGCGCGCTGATCGCTGACTGGCACACCCGGGGGGCGCTGGTTGCGGTCGCCACGGATCTGCTCGCGTGCGGGCTGCTCGTCCCGGCGGGGGAGCAGGGCGCGGACGTGGTGGTCGGCTCGTCGCAGCGGTTCGGGGTTCCCCTCGGCTTCGGGGGTCCCCACGCGGGGTTCCTCGCGACGCGCGACGAGTACAAGCGCAGCCTTCCCGGCCGCCTCGTCGGGGTGTCCGTCGACGCCGCCGGGCGCCCGGCGTTGCGGCTGGCGTTGCAGACCCGGGAACAGCACATCCGCCGGGAGCGCGCCACCAGCAACATCTGCACCGCGCAGGTGCTGTTGGCGGTCATCGCCGGCCTCTACGCGGTGTACCACGGGCCCGACGGGATCCGTCGCATAGCTTCGCGGGTGCACCGGCTGACCGCGCTTCTCGACGCCGGTCTGCGAGAGGGCGGCGTCGAGGTCGTGCACGACGACTACTTCGACACCCTGACGGTGCGGGTCCCGGGCAGCGCCGCGGGGGTCGCGGCCCAAGCCCGGGAGCGGGGGATCAACCTGCGGGTCGTGGACGACGACACCCTCGGGATCTCCCTCGACGAGACCAGCACCCCGGCGATCGTCGAGAAGGTGTGGGCGAGCTTCGGCACCGACGCCCACGTCGAGGACCTCGACACATCCACATCCGACGCGTTCCCAGCGCCGTTAGCGCGGGCGACGCCGTTCCTGACCCACCCGGTGTTCCACCAGTACCGGTCCGAGACCGACCTGCTGCGCTACCTGCGTCGGCTCGCGGACCGGGACCTGGCCCTCGACCGGACCATGATCCCGCTCGGGTCGTGCACCATGAAGCTGAACGCGACCACCGAGATGCTCCCGATCACCTGGCCCGAGTTCGCGCGCCTCCACCCGTTCGCGCCGCTCGAGCAGGCGGCCGGCTACCTCGAGCTGTTCGCCGACCTGGAGCGCTGGCTGGCCGAGATCACCGGGTACGACGCGGTGTCGCTCCAGCCGAACGCCGGGTCCCAGGGCGAGCTGGCTGGGCTGCTGGCGATCCGCGCCTACCACCGGGAACAGGGCGACGATCGCCGCGAGGTGTGCCTGATCCCCGCGTCGGCGCACGGCACCAACGCCGCGAGCGCCACGATGGCCGGGATGCGCGTCGTGGTGGTCGCGTGCGACGACGACGGCAACGTCGACCTCGACGACCTCAAAGCCAAGGCGCACCACCACGCCGATCAGCTCGCGGCGCTGATGGTCACCTACCCGTCGACGCACGGGGTCTTCGAGGCGAACATCGGCGACGTGTGCGCGGTCGTGCACGAGCACGGCGGGCAGGTCTACCTCGACGGCGCCAACCTCAACGCCCTCGTCGGGCTCGCCCGGCCGGGCCGGTTCGGCGCCGACGTGTCGCACCTCAACCTGCACAAGACGTTCTGCATCCCCCACGGTGGGGGAGGGCCGGGGGTCGGTCCGGTCGCGGTGCGCGCCCACCTCGCCCCGTACCTGCCGAACCATCCGCTGGAGCCGGCCGCGGGCCCGACCACGGGGATCGGCCCGATCAGCGAGGCGCCGTGGGGCTCGGCGGGGATCCTGCCCATCTCGTGGGCGTACGTGCGGCTCATGGGGCCCGACGGGCTGCGGAACGCGTCGCTCGTCGCGATCCTCAACGCCAACTACGTGGCCCGGCGCCTCTCGACCCACTACCCGGTCCTGTACACAGGTCCCGACGGTCTCGTCGCGCACGAGTGCATCCTCGACCTGCGGCCGATCACGCAGTCGACCGGCGTCACGGCCGAAGACGTCGCGAAGCGCCTCATCGACTACGGGTTCCACGCGCCGACGATGTCGTTCCCGGTGGCCGGGACGCTCATGGTCGAGCCGACGGAGTCCGAGTCCCAGCGGGAGCTCGACCGGTTCTGCGACGCCATGATCACGATCCGCGACGAGATCCGCGCCGTCGAGCGAGGGGAGTGGCCCGTCGCTGACAGTCCCTTGCGTCATGCCCCCCACCCGGCCGCCGACCTGCTCGTCGCCGACTGGCCGCACCCCTACGAGCGGGACCGGGCCGCGTACCCCCGCCCCGAGGTGCGCGACGACAAGTACTGGCCGCCGGTGAGCCGCATCGACAACGCCTACGGGGACCGCAACGTGGTCTGCTCCTGCCCGCCGCTCGAGGCCTACACGGGGGAGTGAGGATCGCCCGGGGCGACCCGGGCCGGTCGTAGGCTCGCCGCGCGATGACGGAACGATGGGGTGGCGAACCGACCGAGCCGGTCACCGGCTACGGCCGGGGATACGGCAATCAGGGCGGGGAGCCCACCGAGATGCTCCCCCCGAACCGGCGCCCGACCGGCCCCGAGGGTCCCGACGACCAGAAACGCCGGCGGCGTCAGCTGTGGCTCATGGCGGCCGGGGTGCTCGCCATCGTGATCATCATCGTCCTGCTCATCGTGCTGATCACCAGCTCCGGTGGGAACTCGAACAACGCGGTCGCCATCAACTCGTTCAACGTGCCGAGCACCGTGCCGTGCTCAGGTCCGACCACGATCGGCGTGTCGTGGACCACCTCGAACGCGACGCAAGTCGTCCTCTCCATCGACGGCACCGTCCCCTACAAGACGTACCCCGGTGCCACCGGCGCCGACACCGTGCCCTTCGCCTGCAACGGGGCGCCGCACCGGTACACGCTCACCGCCAAGAGCAGCAGCGGCGCCCAGACCACCCAGACCCAGACCGTGACCCCGATCACGGCTCCGACCACCCCGACGACGAAGACGCCACCGACCACGTCGCCGCCTCCGACCACCGCCAGCACCAGCGCGACCACGACCACCACCCTGAGCCCAATCCCGGGGTGAGCGCGGCCCGCCGGCACGATCGGCGAGCGGCACACGGGGCGTCTCGCCTCCGTTGGTTGGACTGAGCCTCGATACCCGTCGTCCACGTCGTCCTGATCGGGGACCAGCGGGCGATCGGAACGCGTTAGATGACCGTGCCCGGAGCGCCGCGGGCATCGACGACCACCGGGAGGCCCGCCGCGGCCCACGCCCGCATGCCACCCTCGAGGTTGACAGCATCGAAGCCGTACGCGGTGAGCACGTCGGTGATCGCTGCCGAGCGGCCACCGACCCGGCACGCGACGACGAGGCGCCGGTCCGCGGCCAACTCGCCGCGACGGTCGTGGACCTGACCCATTGGGATCCACACCGCGTCGGGCGCGTGACCGGCTTCCCACTCGTCGGGCTCTCGGACGTCGAGCAGCACCGCGCCCTCACCCAGCAGGTGTTGCGCGTCCCGGGCATCCACCGGTTCCGCGTGGTGGTCGGCCGTCGCGAGCGTCGGCGCGGGCGCACCGGTATCGGTCGCCCCGCCGGTGATCGGGAGGCCGGCGTCGCGCCAGGCTTGGAACCCGCCGATCACGTCCGACACGTCGACGAACCCGGCGGCGCGCAGCACGCTCGCCCCGATCGACGATCGGTACCCGCCAGCGCAGTAGGTGACCGTCGGCCGGGTCGGGTCGAGCCCACCGATCATGTCGACGAGAACCGGCAGCGAGATCTCGAGCGCCCCCGGGATTGTCCCCGCCGCCGTCTCTCCCGGCCCTCGCACGTCGATGAGAGTCAGGCTCGACAGGTCGACGCGGCGCTCAGCGAGCTGCTCGATGGTCAGTCGCGAGCTCGGCTCGACCAGCTCCGGGCGTTCGTGGAAGACCCGGCCGAGATCGTCGAGCTGTCCGAGCACCCGATCGAACCCGATGCGGGCCAGTCGGAGCTTGACTTCCAACGCGGTGGCGGGATCACCCACCAGCACGACCGGCGAGTCGGGCGCCAAGACGTCACCGGCGTACTCCGCGAAACGGCCTTGGAGTCCGACGTTGATCGCGGCCTGGAGATGACCGGTGGCGAAGTCGGCCGGCTCGCGGGCGTCGAGCAGCGACGCACCGTCGGCCTGGAGACCGAGGACCGCGGCGAGCTCCAACGCCGGTGGGGGAGCATCGTCGGCGAGGAGGGGCCGGGCCTCGCGATTCCGGTGGGCGTCGAACTCGAAGTAGTGCGGCTTGACCGGCTGGCCTTCGAGCACCGCGTCGACGAACTCGTCTTCGCTCATCGGCGCCAGGGCGTAGTTGTGGTCCCGCTCCGCGCCGATCGTCGACTCGGTCTCGGTCGACAGGTGCTTCCCGCACGCCGAGCCGGCACCGTGGGCGGGGAAGACGCGCGTCGCGTCGGGCAGCGCGAGGAGCTTGCCGTGCAGGGACCCGTAGAGCTGGCGGGCCATCTGGTCGGCCCTGAGCCCCGCTCCGGAGGCGGCGAGCAGGTCAGGACGGCCGACATCGCCGATGAAGAGCGCATCCCCGGTGAGCACCCCGTATGGGACGTCGTCGTCGGGGTGCTCGAACACCACGATGCTGATCGACTCCGGCGTGTGCCCGGGGGTGGCGACGATCTCGAGCCGCACCTCTCCCAGCGAGAGGGTCTGCCCATCGTCGAGCGGCTCGATCGCGAACTCGGTCTCGGCGCCCCGGCCGTACGAGATCGTGCTACCGGCGCGGGCGGCGAGCTCGAGATGGCCACTCAAAAAGTCGGCGTGGACATGCGTCTCGATGACCCGTTCGATGGTTACGCCCTGGGTCGCCGCGTCCCGCAGGTAGCCGCCCACGTCTCGTTGCGGGTCGACGACCACGGCGCGGCCAGTCGTCTCGTCCCCGATCAAGTACGACGCATGGGACAGACAGGCCAGGTAGTACTGGGTGAAGATCACTTTTCTGCTCCGGAGCCGACCAGCGTCGGCCCGATTCTACGCGGTCCGACAATTTGCGCGGGGCGTCACCCAGGGCGGTCCCATGACCTACGACGAACTCGTCGCGTGGCTACTCGAGACGATCGACGGTCGAGTCGAGGAGTTGGCGGAGCCGTATGCGACGGCGATCCCGGGTTTCGGGCTGAACCTCCGAAGGTGCGGCGACGGGTCGTTGGCTCGGTGACCGCACGGTCGGAGGTGCATTACGGGATGCATTGGATTCCGCCGCGTCCCACGATGTCGCAGAACGTGGCGCGCGCGACCTTCCATTGGCCGTTGACGAGGACGGCCCGTCCGACCGTCGTCGCGGTAATGGGCTGCCCGTTGAGCAGCAGGTCGAAGCTGAGCGCGGCTTCGGTCGGGCTCAGGAAACGGAAGTCGTTGACGCGCACCTTGAGCTTCCCGGTGATGTCGCCGTAGCCCTGTTGGAGCTGCTTTCGTTCCGCGTCGCTGAGCGCCTGGCCGCCTTCGATGTCCGGTGCCGCGTTCGCGTTGGCCGCGGCCTCGAAGACGCGGTGATACGCGGCTTCGATCGCCTGTCGGGCGCCGGCCTGGTCGGCGGGCGGTGCTCCGGTGGGTTGGGGCAAGGTGGGCGGGGGAGCGGTCTCTGGCACCGTTGGCCCCGGTGATCCCCGGGTGAAGCAGGCGGTGAAGGCAGATGCGCCGCTCGTCGAGGTGACCGTGCCGAGCGAATGCCGGTGACCGCTGTGATCGATGACCGACAGCTGTCCGAGTGGCCCCGCCACATCGGTGAGCAGCGGGACCGGATGGCGGACGATCGGCAGGGACTTCACCGATGAGGCCAGCACGACCCAGCCTCCCGGTAGCGGTGTCGCCGAGTCGGTGTGACCGCCGGTGAACTGCATCTCGGCCCGCTGGCTGTTCTGGGGCACGAGGGCGACGACGACCGCGGTGGGTTCGTTCTCGGTCACTCCGACGATCTGCCCCTCGGGTGTCACGGGCTGGTCGTGGCGGCTCGCGAACGAGGTGAGACCGGCGAGGTTCGGTGTCGAGTACTCGACGAGGAGCTGCCGATCCGGCAGACACGACGCCGGGACGGTCCCCATCGGACCGGTGACGGGCCCCGACACAACCGGAAACGTCGTGAGGTACGCCCGAAGCGTCACCCCGGTCGAGGACTGGCGGACACCGAGACGACGGGCCCGGCCACCCACCCCGCCGCCCGAGCTCGAGAAGATGACGCCCCCGCCGTTCGAACCACTCGACTTCACGCTCGTCGGCGTGGTCGACGTCGTCGTCGGGGCCGGCTTCGCACCCGCTGGGACCGCCCCCGCAACGGCGACGATGAGCAACGCGATTGCGAGACCCGACCCCGCTCGACGAGCCCGCCTCGCGCCGTAAACCACCCGGCATCCCCTTCGTCGCTCGGAGAGTAACCCTGCCCCTCCTTCGCCGCCCCGGCTTACGGCACCCCTCTCCGCGCTGACCCGGCTCGAGCGGGGGAGCGGCTCCCATCCCTCGCCGGCGCCGCTCGTCGCGCTCCGCCTGAGGTCGACCAATCCCTTCCCGAGCCGTGGTTGTCGCCCCCCAGGCGCCCTCCCTCTGCCATGCGTCCTCCGGCAGGATCCTCCCGGGAGGGGAGCGGGCCCCGGGAGTGCCTGTCCCGTCGCACTTGGCTGTACTTGACATAACGGGGATTATCG
>DAIMHT010000059.1:0-7997 GCA_036723155.1 Actinomycetota bacterium | reverse complement strand
GTCCCGCTCGGGCGGATCGGGGTGTCCGTCGACGCGGCGGCATGAGCGCTGATCGCCGCTGCGCCGAGCAGTCCGACGCTGAGCGCGGCCGCGAGTCGGGATCGGGAGACCAGGTCGGAGAGGGTACCGACGGCTGGTTGCCCGGGCGTCACACCCGCATGATCTGGCCACCGTCCACATTGAGGACGTGGCCCGTGATCCAACGCGCGTGGTCGGACAGGAGGAAGAGGCAGGCGTCGGCCATGTCGTCGGGGGTTCCCATGCGGGCGAGCGGCATCGTGGCCAGGAGCTGGTCGAGGATCTCGGCCGGGACGGTGGACCGGGTGGCTTCGGTGTCGGTCGGCCCGGGCGCGAGGGCATTGACTCGGATACCCATTGGTCCGAGCTCCCGGGCGAAGGACTGGGTGATGCCGTGCAGCGCGAGCTTCGCGATGCCGTAGTACCCGGCCCCCATCCACGCCGCGGTCGATGACTGGTTGACGATCGCGCCGCCCCCGCGTTTGGCCATCGACGCGTACACGGCGCGGGTGCAGAGCACCGCGCCGGTCATGTTCACGGACATGAACTTGTTCCAGTAGTCCATCGGCACGGTCGTCAAACCGTGGAGCTCCATGCCCCCGTAGATCGCCGCGTTGTTGACGAGGTAGTCGATACCGCCGAAGGCCTTGATCCCGGCTTGAGCCATCGCGAGCGTTGACTCTTCGTTGGAGACGTCGGTGCGGACGGACACCGCGGTGCCCCCGGACTGCTCGATCTCCTTCGCGACCCGTTCGCCCGCGTCGGCGTCGAGCTCCGCGACGACGATGTGCGCGCCCTCGCGGGCGAGCGCCGTCGCGTACGCCTCACCGATGCCGCGCCCGGCGCCGGTCACGACCGCCACTTTTCCGTCGAAGCGCATGAGAGCCCTCCCGTCGATTGCCGGGCCGACCCTACCGAGCCGACCCGCCGACCGGACAGCCCGTCGGTGCTCACCCGGTGGCGCCCGCGGGCGGCTCGCTAGGTCGGTCCGCAGACCGTGGTGACCTGGCTCGGCCGCTGGCCTTGCGGGGCGCACAGGACGGTCACGTTGCCCTGCGCGGACCGACCGTCCCGGAAGCCGACGGTGAACGTGGCGTCGAAACCCCGGGTGTCGGAGCGGAGCGTTCCCGTGAGCTCGAACGTCTTGACCTTGGCGTCAGGGACGCTCGGGGCCGTCAACACGATGGACAGCCCGGTTCCGAGCTTGCCGGTCACGGGTCCGAACGCTGACGTGCGGGTCACCACCGACGGGGTTGAACCTCCGACCGTGACGCTGGCGTCGATACGTCGGACCTGCTTGGCGCCGCCGCCGAAGAGGTCGCCGTTGAGGTCCACCGTCGCGGTGAGGGTTCCAGAGCTCGGATCGATGTGCAGGTCGAGCGTGGCGGGTCCCGTCGTGTGGAAGGTGGTGTTCGTGAACATCCCGACGTAGCGGCCGTCGTACTGCTGGGCCAGAGCCACGATGGGGTTCGAGGAGCGCGGGATCAGCGTGGTGCCGGTCACGGTCGAGGAGGTCGACGTCGTCGACGATGCCACCGTCGGGGTGCGGTGACGGCTCGTCGTCGTCGTCGCTTGATGGCTTCCACCGCCGAGGGCGACGAGCGCGACCGCGGCCGCCACGACGACCACGACCGCGATGGCGACACCGATCGTGACGACGCGACGCCGACCGCGGCGCCGTTCGGCGCGCCGACCGCGCCGGCCGGCCGGCTCCGACCAGAACGACTCCGGCGGATCGGACTGCGTCTCGTCGGCCTCGGGACGAAAGGGCTCGTCCGTCACCCCGGGAGCGTAACGGCCACGCCCGGCATGATCGGTGTCGCCCGGCCGGGAACCGCGATGCGGGTTCGCTCGTGTCGCACCTGGTGTTGCGTGGCGACGATAATCACCGGGTGGCCGTCGAGGTACGCCGGGGACCCGAGCGGTTTCACACCGTCCTCCCGTGGCTGGACTCCTGGCACAGCTTCAGCTTCGGTGAGCATCGCGACCCCTCCAACGTCGGGCACGGCCTGTTGATCGTGAACAACGACGACACCATCCGGGGTGGCGGAGGGTTCGGCGAGCACGGGCACCGTGACATGGAGATCGTCACCTGGGTCCTCGACGGTGCCCTGGAGCATCGAGACAGCACCGGGACCCATGACGTCATCGTTCCGGGACTGGCCCAACGGATGTCGGCCGGTCGAGGCATTCGCCACTCGGAGATGAACGCGAGCGCGACGGACCCCGTCCACCTGATTCAGATGTGGGTGCTCCCGGACACCCAAGGCATCGACCCCTCGTACGAGCAGCGCAACATCTCGGACGCGCTCGCCTCCGGCACGCTCGTCCCGGTCGCGTCGGGTCGGGGCGACGATGGCGCGGTCAGCCTCCGCCAGCGCGACGCGGTCCTGTGGGCGGGGCGCCTCGCCCCCGGCGCCACCGCCCGCGTTCCCGACGCTCCGCACGTGCACCTGTTCGTGGCCCGAGGCGACATCGAGCTCGACGACGTGGGCGCGCTCACCGCCGGCGACGCCGGGCGGCTCACCGACGCGGGCGCGCTCGGGATCCGAGCCGTCACCGACGCCGAGGTCCTCGTCTGGGAGACCGCGTAGGGTGCCCGCGCCGTACCGGCGGACGCGCCCCATCGGGCGCGGTCCCTGACGTCGACCCGGTTCGTTCGCCCTCAACAAGGTTGGACAACATGCAGGTGCTCCGTACGCCCGACGAGCGGTTCGACTCGCTGCTCGGGTTCGCGTTCGATCCTCACTACGTCGACGTCCCCGACAGTGACGGAGGTCGACTCCGCGTCCACTATCTCGACGAGGGCCCGGCGGACGGGGAACCTGTCCTCCTCATGCACGGGGAGCCGTCGTGGTCCTACCTGTACCGCACCATGGTCCCTGTCATCACCGCCGCGGGCCTCCGGGCGATCGCACCCGATCTGGTGGGCTTCGGGCGGTCCGACAAACCGGCCCAACGCGAGGACTACACCTATCAGCGTCACGTCGACTGGATGCGCTCGTTCCTCGATGCGCTTGATCTCGCGCCGCTCACCCTGGTCGCGCAGGACTGGGGTGGCCTCATCGGCTTGCGGCTCGTCGCCGACCGACCCGACCGTTTCGCCCGCGTCGTCGCCGCCAACACCTTCCTGCCGACCGGTGACCGCGACCCGGGCGACGCCTTCCGGGCCTGGCAGCGCTTCTCCCAAGAGACACCGTCGTTTGACGTCGGACGCATCGTGAGCGGCGGCTGCACCACGGACCTGTCACCCGAGGTCATCGCCGGCTACGACGCCCCCTTTCCCGACGACAGCTACAAGGCCGGCGCCCGCCAGTTCCCGCTCCTCGTGCCCAGCACCCCCGACGATCCCGCGTCGGCCGCGAACCGTGCGGCGTGGGAGGTACTGCGCACCTGGACCAAACCGTTCCTCACCGCCTTCAGCGATCACGACCCCATCACCGCCGGCGCCGACCGGGCGCTCCGAGCCGACATCCCCGGCTGCCAGGGTCAGCCGCACACCACGATCGAGGGCGCGGGTCACTTCCTGCAGGAAGACCGAGGAGAGCAGTTGGCGGGCGTGGTGTGTTCCTTCGTCGACCACACGCCGTCTGACGCCGCGTGAGCCGACGCCGAGCCCACCGCCGAGGGGATCGTTCGCGGTGAGTGTGTACCGGCGCGTCGGGCCGGGGTTGCCGGCCGCCGCGGCGGTGCTGGTCTTTGTGGCCGCGGTCTGGCACGTGCCGTCGGGCGTGCTGGTCCAGGGCGCGATCATCGGCTCGCTCACCTCGCTCCTCGCGTTGGGGTTGGCGCTGGTCTGGCGCGCCAACCGCGTCGTCAACTTCGCCGCCGGCGATCTCGGCGCGGTGCCCGCCACCCTCGCCGTCTTGTTGATGACCAGCACGCTGGCGCTGGGATGGTGGGTGGCGCTCGCCGCCGGGTTGGCCGTCGCGTTGGTCGTCGGCGTCCTCGTCGAGTTCCTGCTCGTGCGCCGGTTCGCCCGGTCCCCTCGCCTCGTCCTCAGTGTCGCCACGATCGGGATCGCGCAGCTGCTCGCGGCGGCCGCGTTGCTGCTCCCCCGCTGGTTCACCGTGACCGGCCGGCCGATTCCCGCACCCTTCGACCTGCATCTCACGATCGATCCGATCATCTTTCGCGGGAACGACGTCGCCGCGGTGGTCGCGGTCCCGATCGTGCTGCTGGCCTTGGCGTTGTTCCTTCGCCGCAGCGATCTCGGAATCGCGATTCGGGCCGGGTCTGAGCGCGCCGACCGAGCCGCGTCGCTGGGTATCCCGATCCGCCGGCTCCAAACCGTGGTGTGGACGCTCGCCACCGTGCTGGCGTTCCTGGCGGTGTTCCTCCGGGCCGGGATCGTCGGCCTCCCGATCGGGCAGGTCCTCGGGCCGGCGATCCTGCTCCGGGCGCTCGCCGCCGGTGTGATCGGCCGGATGGAGCGACTTCCCACCGTGGTCGGCGCCGCGATCGTCCTCGGTGTCGTCGAACAGTCGGTGCTCTGGCACTGGCACGAGCCCGCGTACGTCGCCCCGGTCCTGCTCGTCGTCGTCGTCGTCGCCTTGCTCGTCACCGGCGGCCCCGAGTCGGGGCGCCACAGCGAGGCGTCCACGTGGCAAGCGGCCCGAGAGGCGCGACCAGTCCCGCGTGCCCTGCGCCGGGTCCCTGAGGTTCGCCTCGGCCAGGGCGTGACTTACGCCCTGATCGTTGCCGTGCTCGTGGCGCTGCCCGCGCTCTTGACCGAGAGCAAGCTCAACCTGGCTACCACCATCGTGATCTTCGGGATCATCGGCTGCTCGCTGGTCGTCCTGACCGGCTGGGCGGGACATGTCAGCCTCGGGCAGGTCGCCTTCGTCGGGATCGGCGCCGCGGTGGCCGGGGCCGTCACCGCTCGGCTCGGTTGGGACCTCTCGATCGGCTTGGTGATCGCCGGCATCGCGGGCGCCGTCGTCGCGACCCTGATCGGCCTCCCGGCGATCCGCAATCGCGGTCTGACGTTCGGGGTGACGTCGCTGGCGTTCGCCCTCGTGACGTCGACCTGGCTCCTGAACCGCAACTTCTTCGGCGCGGGAACCTCGCTCGACTGGCTCCCACCGGAGCGCATCGCCCGACCGGCGCTGTTTGGTGTCATCGCCATCGACACCGAGACTCGCTTCTACTACCTCTGCCTGATCGGCCTCGTCCTCGCGGTCGCCGCCGCGTACGGGGTGCGGCGAAGCCGCACCGGGCGCGCCCTCATCGCGATCCGCGAGAACGACCGGGCCGCGGAGGCGTTCGGGATCAGCGCCCGCCGCGTGACGCTCTTCGCGTTCGCGTTCTCCGGCTTTCTCGCCGCCTTCGCCGGCGGGCTGTTCGTCCACCAGCAGAGCGGTCTCGACCTCGGTCCCTACCAGCCCTCGGCGAGCCTCGAGGCCTTCACCGTCACGGTCATCGGTGGGCTCGGCTCGATCCCCGGCGCGCTGCTGGGCGCGACCTACGTCCGCAGCGCCCAGTACTTCCTGCCCGCCGAGTGGGAGATCCTCGCCACCGGGATCGGGCTCCTCGCGGTGCTGATGATCCTCCCCGGCGGACTCGGTGCCGGGCTCGCGGACATCCGCGACGCGGTCCTGCGCCGGATCGCCAACCGACGCTCCATCGAGCTCGGCCCCTACGGCGGCGCCGACACGGCCGCGCGATCCGAGCCGAGCGTCGCACCGCAGCCCGTCGCTCGCGCCGACCCGGCCGAGCCGCGAGGTCTCGTGGTGGAAGACCTCGACGTTGCCTATGACCGCGTGCAGGTCCTGTTCGGGGTGAACCTCCGAGCCGCCCCGGGCGAGATCGTCGCGTTGCTGGGCACGAACGGCGCCGGCAAGTCGACCCTGCTCCGCGCCATCGCCGGCTTGGTCCCGGCCGACCACGGCCACGTCGTGATGGGCGGCGACGACCTCACCCGCCTCCGGCCGGACCAGATCGCCGCCCACGGCGTCGCCTCGATGCCCGGCGGCGCGGCGACCTTCGCGTCCCTCACCGTCGCTGAACACCTCCGCCTCGCCGGCTGGACCCAGCGGAGCCGTCCCGACGAGATCCGCCTTGGCACGGACCGCGCCCTCAGCCACTTCCCACGGTTGCGCGAGCGCCTCGACGAGCAGGCCGGGAGCCTCAGCGGCGGGGAACAGCAGATGCTCGGCGTGGCGATGGCCCTGATCGCGTCCCCGCGACTGCTGCTCCTCGATGAGCTCTCGCTCGGCCTCGCCCCCAGCCTGATCCCGCCCCTGCTCGCCGTCGTCCGTGACCTGGCCGCGTCCGGCGCGACCGTCGTGGTCGTCGAGCAGTCGGTCGATGTCGCCCTGAAGATCGCCAGCCGAGCGCTGTTCATGGAGAAGGGCCAGATCCAGTTCGAGGGCCCGACGCGTGACCTGCTGAACCGCCCCGATCTGCTCCGGTCGGTCTTCCTCAGTCGGGCCTCCACCGCCAGCCCTCGTCCGCCGGTCACCCCGCCGGGAACCGCACGGGCCAACGCGGACGCGGTGAGCCTCGAGGTCGTCGGTGTCACCAAACGGTTCGGGGGGATCGTCGCCTTGCATGACGTGTCGTTCGACGTTCGCAAGGACGAGATCCTCGGGGTGATCGGACCGAACGGCGCCGGCAAGACCACGCTCTTTAACGTCATTGGAGGCTTCGAGCCCGCGGACGCGGGACGGATCGACCTCGTCGACGGAGACGTCCGGCATGACGTGACGCGGTGGCCGCCACCGATCCGAGCCCAGCATGGCCTCGGCCGTTCCTTCCAGGACGCCCGCCTCTTCCCTGCCCTCACCGTGACCGAGACCCTCGCGGTCGCGCTCGAGGGTTCCGTCGAGGTCCGCGACCCCGTCGCCGCGGCCCTGCATCTCCCGGCCGTGACTGCGTCGGAGGCCACCACCCAGGCGCGGGTCGACGAGCTCCTCGAGCTCTTCGGGCTCGACGCCTACCGCGACAGCTTCGTGCACGAGCTGTCGACCGGGACCCGCCGGATCGTCGACCTGGCCGCGGTCGTCGCCCACCGGCCACACATCGTGCTGCTCGACGAGCCGTCGAGCGGAATCGCCCAGCGCGAGGCCGAGGCCCTCGCGCCGCTGCTCCTGCGCGTCCGCGAGCAGCTCTCGGCGAGCATGGTCGTCATCGAGCACGACCTGACGCTGTTGCAGGGAATCGCGGACCGGATGGTGGCCCTCGACCTCGGTGAGGTCATCGCGGCCGGCGAGCCGCGCACCGTCCTCACCGACACCCGGGTCGTCGACGCGTACCTCGGTCGTGACCGCGCCACCGACCACCCCTCATCCTCGTAAGCAGGCGCGGCGGACCTCGACCGTCGAACTCGGTGCCGTCCGATCAGCCTCCTGGCGTGCGCGTCCTCTGACCCCGGAGTGGCGGGTGCTGCCGGGTACGCTCCCTCGCCGAGGGAGGCCCGGGTCACGACGGTGCGCACCGCTACGGATCGAACGGTGATCGGGACCAGCACCTGGACCGCGGGTACCCGCGCCCCGGAGACCGATGCCTGAGAACCCCGACCGTTCCCGCGTCACCGCACGACGGGCCGCCACCCGGTACGTGCCGGTCGTGGCCGTCGTCGCGGTCATCGCCATCGTCGTCGCGGTCATTGGAACCGGAGGTGGCGGCGGCAGTCACCCCGCCCCGGCCCCTCGGGGCGGGCTGCCCCTCACCTTTGACGAGGCCAGCGCCCGCGGCCTGACGGTCAACTGGGGCCCGAACTGCGACACCAGCACCGGCCGCGTCGCGGTCCCGTTCTCGTATGCGCCGCCGTGCGTGCAGCCGCCGCACGGCGCCAACGGTGGCGCCACCGCGCCCGGCGTCACTGCCGACACGATCAACGTCGTGCTCTACCAGCAGCAGCCCGACGTGCTCCAACAGGCGTTCTTCAACCAGACCGGAAGCGACGCCAGCCTCACCGCCGAAGCCCACACCACCCAGGCCTACGTCGACTTCTTCCAAGCCCACTACGAGACCTA
>DAIMHT010000058.1:0-8008 GCA_036723155.1 Actinomycetota bacterium | reverse complement strand
TCGGGGGGTTCCATCAGCCAGTAGCGGACCACCTTGTCGCGGCCGCGGCTGTCCTCATACCGGGTCTCGCCGACCGGGGCGCCCAGCGCGCAGCGCAGACCTGTCTCTTCCTCCACCTCTCGCAGCGCGGTGTCCTCGTCCCGCTCGTCGCCGTCCGGTTTGCCCTTCGGGAGGCTCCAATCGTCGTAGCGGGGCCGGTGCACGAGCACAATCTCATAGCGGGGGCGGAGCCACTGCCCAATCCGGGACCGCCCGGCGAGCGGTCGGCGGACGATGCCGCCCGCGGCGCGCACCGCAGCTTGGTGCGGCTCGTCGGTTGGCTTGATCTTGCTCACAGCCAGTGGCGGTGCTTCTTGTGACTCACCTGCCGCCACACCTGCGGCCAGGCTCGCCTCGCGGCGAGCGCGGCTTCGTGCTCGAGGGCGACGAGCTCGCCGGCGACGAACGCGGCCTGTTGGTCATGGACCTGGGTCGCCGACGCGCGCAGCCACTCGGCGGCGAGGACCCCGTCTTGGTGCTCGCCGAGGACGTCCTGGGCGTCGGTCAACGCGCGGGCGAAGGCCCGGGCAGGCTTCCCGAACGCGGGCTCGACGGCTTCGGTCGCGTAGCGAACCCGTTTGGCGCGTTTGCGCACCTCGTGGAGCTCCTCGTCGGCCGGCTCGCTGGGGAGCGCCTCAATCCCGTCGCGCAGATGGTCCCAGGGCCGGCGCACCGCGTCGCGCAGGAGCTCCTCGTCGGTCTCGCCCCCGACCCGGGGGAGCAGCCGCGGGGCTCGGGCGGCGTCCACCAGCCGCTCCAACAGCTCCGCGTACCGGTCGCTGCGCAGCACCACCAAGAGGTCCTGGCGGGCCGCGGCGCGCTGCGACCGGAGCAGGTTGAGGAGGCGGTCGCCGTCGGCTCGGTCCCGGCCCGGGACCTGGGCGAGGCGGCCTTCGAGGCGGGCGAGGAGGACGTCGATGTCGCGCACCGCGCCGAGCGCGGTGCCGACCCACTGGAGGTCGACTCGGAGGGCGTCAGCCCAGTGCTCCTCGAGGAGGGGCCGGAACGTTCGCAGATGGGCGCGGAGGCGGCGGGTGGCGACGCGTGCCTGATGCAGCTCCTCGGCGTCGTCGCCCTGCCGGACACCCGCGTCGTGCGACACGAGCTTGGCGACCGAAGCCCGGAACGCGTCGCTCACGACCTCTCGGACGCCGTGCGCCAATCCGAGGACCGGCTCGAGGTCGGACGGCTGGGCCGCTCGAGGACCGAGCGCGCGGACGATCTTCGGTGTCAGGTCGGGGGCGCCCGCGCCCGCGGCGCGCAACCGGGCGACGATGGCGGTGGTCTGCGCCTCGGGCGCGCCGTCGGCGACTTCGATCTCGAGCTCCCGAAACGCCCGGACCGGGGCGTCGCCGCCGACCACGATGACGTCGTCGTCGAGGACCTCGCCGATCGGGTTGCCTTGCGCGGTTCGGAGGTGCACGGCGCGCCGGGTGGTGCGCAGACGCGCCACGGCTGCCACCGGCGCGGTGCGGGTGAAGGCGCGGATCAGGTCGAGTGCCTCCGGGGGCGGGTCCGCCTCGTCGCCGGTGAACGCGTACGTCGATCGGTCGAGGACCCGGTCACCGCCGTTCCCGGCGGGCAGCTTCACCGCCCAGCCCTCGTCGTTGCGGTGCCGTAGGGACACCCCGGCCCGGGCGAGGCGGAGGTCGTCGGTGTCGTAGTAGGTGGCGACGAGATGGTGCGTGCTGGCCGGTTCGGCGACGACACCGGCCAGGGGGTCCGACAACGGGGGGAGCGTCACCGTCGGAGGGGCGGCCAGTTTGATCTCGCGCTCGTGGACGGTCACGTCCGGGCCTGGGCCCGCTCGACCGCGAGTACTCGCAGCCGGGCCTGGGCGTTGATGCCCGCAACCGTCTCGACCTTGTGCCACTCGCCGTCCGCGGCGAGCTCCCACGACAGGACGTCGTCGGCCAGGTTCGTGTCGAGGATCTCGTCGAGGCGGGTCCGCAGATCCGGGGCATCGACCGGGCACTGCGCCTCGACGCGCCGGTCGAGGTTGCGGGGCATGAGATCGGCGGAGCCGATGAGGTACTCGGCGGTCGGGCTCGTCCCGAAGCGGTAGATGCGGGAGTGCTCGAGGAACCCGCCGACGAGGGAACGCACCCGGATGTGCTCCGAGCGTCCCGGCACCTGGGGGCGCAGGCAGCAGATGCCCCGAACGATGAGATCGATTTCGGTGCCGGCGTTGGACGCCTCGTACAGCTCACCGATGAGCTCCGGGTCGACGAGGCTGTTCATCTTCATGACGATGCGGCCCTGGTCACCTCTCGCCGCCTCCCGGCGGATCAGGTCGCGCAACGCCGGTCGGAGACCGTCGGGCGCGACCAAGAGCCGCCGGTAGCGGACGGAGCGGCTGTACCCGGTGAGGTGGTTGAACAGCTCGGTGAGATCGGCGCCGAGCGCGGGATCGGCGGAGAGCAGTCCGAGATCCTCGTACAGCGTCGCGGTCTGGGGGTTGTAGTTCCCGGTGCCGACATGGCAGTACCGGCGGATCCCGTCGGCTTCCTGACGGACCACGAGCAGGATCTTGGCGTGGGTCTTGAGGCCGACCAGCCCGTACACGACGTGCACGCCGGCTTCTTCCAGCACCCGGGCCCGTTCGATGTTCGCCTGCTCGTCGAAGCGGGCCTTGAGCTCGACCAGGGCCACGACCTGCTTGCCCTGGCGGGCCGCGTCGACCAGCGACCGCACGATGGCGCTGCCCGGACCCGCGGTCCGGTAGATGGTCTGCTTGATCGCCAGCACGTTCGGGTCGCTGGCCGCCTGGTCGACGAACGCCTCGACCGAGGTCGCGAACGAGTCGTACGGGTGGTGGACCAGCACATCGCTGTCCCGGAGGATCCGGAACAGGTCGGGGGTCTCGTCGCCGATGGGCAGGAGCGCCGGGGGGGTCTGGGGAAGCCACGGCTCGTCCTTGAGGTCGGGCCGCTCGAGCCCGTAGATGTCCCAGAGGCCGCTCAGGTCCAGTGGCCCGTCGATCGTCACGACCGCCGCGGGCGGGATCTCGAGCTCGCGGCACAGCAGTTCGAGGACCTCGTCGCTCATCGAGGTATCCACCTCGAGGCGCACGGTGTGCCCGAACTTCGAGCGTCGATGCAGGACCGACTCGATCGCCTCCAAGAGGTCCTCGTCCTCGTCGTCGAGTTCGAAGTCGGCGTCGCGGGTCACCCGGAACGGCACCCGGTCCAGGATCTCCATCCCGGGGAAGAGCCACTCGAGGTGGGCGGCGATCACCTGCTCGAGGGGAACGAAGCGGAACCCTTCGGACAGCGGCACGAACCTCGGCAGGAGCGGCGGCACCTTGATGCGGGCGAAGCGCTGGCCCCTCGTCTCGGGGTCGCGGACGACGACCGCCAGGTTCAGCGACAGGTTCGAGATATAAGGAAACGGGTGCGCCGGGTCGACCGCCAGCGGGGTCAGGACCGGGTAGACGTGCTCCGCGAACGTCGCCTGCAGCTCGCGGCGGTCGGCGTCGTTGAGATCATCCCAGCGTTCGAAGCGGATCCCCGCCTCCTCGAGACCGGGGGCGATGTCCTTGGTGAAGATCGTGGTCTGGCGCTCCACGAGTGCTCGCACCTGCTCGCGGATGGCGCGGATCGTCTCGAGCGGGTCGAGCCCGTCGGGCGAACGGGTCCGGATGCCCGCCGCGACCTGTTCTTGTAGCCCGGAGACGCGCACCTGGAAGAACTCGTCGAGGTTCATCGCGAAGATGGCCAGGAACTTGGCGCGTTCGAGCAGCGGGCGGGTCGAATCTTCGGCGAGCGCGAGCACCCGGGCGTTGAAGTCGAGCCAGGACAGCTCGCGGTTCAAGAAGCGGTCAGCATTTCCATCTTCACGACCGACGGGCTGGGCCGGCCCGCTCGAGACGGCCATGCGTCGCATCGTAGCGGCGGGTCCGCGAGGCCAGCCGGGGCGTGTCCGTGAGCCGAACGAGCAGATGACGCACCGGTAACCATCGGGTGAACGGCGGTCGGCGCGGGCGCGGCGTTCCCTCCGGGTCGCGGCCTGGCGTCGCCGCTACTGTCGATCTGCCGATGCCTGTGGAACACGTCTCCGCGCCCCGCGCGCTCGTCGAGCGGTTCCTGGCGCTCATGGCGCCCACACCGTTCGGGCGCCTGGTCCGCACCCACCTCGTGACCATGTGCGCCGACGCGTGTGTGGCGGTCTCCCTGGCGGGGTCGATCTTCTTCGCGAAGCCGAGCAGCGGCGCTCGAGGGTCGGTCCTGCTGTACCTGCTCGTCACCATGGCCCCCTTCGCGGTGGTCGCCCCGGTGATCGGCCCCGCGCTCGACCGGCTGCGAGGAGGCCGGCGCCTCCTCGTCATCGTGTCCTGTCTCGGCCGGGCCGTGCTGTGCCTGCTCATGGCCCAGGTGATCACGAAGCCGTCACCCGAGGGCCTGCTCATCTACCCGTTCGCGTTCGGGATCCTGGTCCTCTCCAAGGGGTACGGCGTCGCGCGCAGCTCGCTCGTTCCGGCCCTCGTCGACAACGAGAACGAGTTGGTGCGGGCCAACTCGCGCTTGCAGCTCATCAGCCTCGCCGCCGCGGCCGTCGGTGGCGCACCGGCGGCCCTCGTCAGCGTGCTGTTCAACGCCGACTGGTCGCTGCGGCTGGCGACGGTCGTGTTCGTTGCCGCGGCCGTCTTCGCGACACGGATCCCGCGGACCGAGGTGGTCATCACGGCCGACGAGGCCGAGCGGGAACGCGAGGAGCTGCATCAGCCGTCGATCCTGCTCGCCGGTTCCGCGATGGCCTTGCTGCGCCTCGCGGTCGGGTTCGTGATCGTCTTCGCGGCCTTCACCCTCAAGAGCCACGTTCTGGGATTCGGCATCGTGCTCGGAAGCTCGGGCGCGGGGAACTTCGCGGGCAACTTCTTGGCGCCGCGACTCCGTGAGCACCTTCGGGAGGAGTGGATGCTGGTCGGCGCCCTGCTGACCTGCGCCGCCGCGGCGCTCCTCGGGGCGCTGCTGGGCTCGACCGTGGGCCTGGCGATCGCGGCCTTGGCGATCGGGGTCAGCGCGTCGGCGGGGCGCCTGGCCTTCGACAGCCTGCTGCAGCGCGACGGGCCCGACGCGGTGCGAGGCCGGGCCTTCGCGCGATTCGAGACCCGCTTCCAGGCCGCGTGGGTCGTCGGCGCGTTGTTTGGCATCATCCCGGTGGCGGTCGCCGCCGGGCTGGGCGTCCTCGGCCTCGTGTTGGCCTTCGGAGGCCTCTCCTACCTGGCCGGGCTGCGCGCGGCCCGCACCCGACCGCCCCGGTCGAAGCTGCGACCCGAAGCCGTCGACCGGGCGTTGGGACGAGCACGCGACAACTTCCGCACCCGGGCCCGCCAGACCAGCCGCGCGCGTCGACAGGCCAGCGCGGCCGCGCGCCGCGCCCGGCGGGCCGGCACCGAGGAGCCGAAGCCGGCCGAACGCGGCCCGACCCCGCCGGCTCGGGCCCCGCGGGTCCCGGCCCGCAGCTCCGCCCAGTCCGTGCCTCCTCCGCCGCGACGGCGAAAGAAGCCCGGACGGGCCCGCTGACCGAAACGACCCGCGACACCCCTCCGGCGCGTGGGAGCATCGACAGCCGTGGACATCACCTACCGCGCCATCACCGACGCTGAGCTACCCGCCTTCGTGCGGACGTCGTCGATCGGCTTCCAGGAGAGCCCGAACTGGCTCGACGCGCACCCGCACTGGGCCGCACTCGAGCTCGACCGGATCCTGGTCGCCGTCGACGGCGACGACATCGTCGGCACCAGCCGCAACTACTCCCTCGAGCTGACCGTCCCCGGCGGCGCGATCCTGCCGGCGGCGGGGGTGAGCGCCGTCACCGTGCTGCCCACCCATCGGCGTCGAGGCCTCCTCCGCTCGATGATGCGTCAACTCCTCGACGAGGCCGTGACCCGCGGCGAGCCGGTCGCGATGCTGACCGCCAGCGAGGGCTCGATCTACGAGCGCTTCGGGTTCGGGATCAGCACCCGATCCATGACGATCGAGCTCGACCGGCGCGTCGTCGAGTTCGCGCGGCCCCGGCCGGCGGGGCGGCTGCGGCTCCTCGACGGTGACGAGGCCGGCAAGCTCGAGCCGGACGTGTTCGCCCGCACCCGCCAGGTCTACCCGGGCGCGGTGTCGCGACCAGGCGCGTGGTGGAGCGACGAGCAGTGGGAGCCGCGCCTCGGCGTCCGGTACGACGTCGCGTACGAATCCCCGGCCGGCACCGTCGACGGGTACGCCTGCTACGGGATCCACGGCCACTACGAGCCGGGGGTCGGCTCCCAGAACCGGCTGACAGTCCGTGACCTCGTCGCCGTGACCCCACAAGCCCGCCACGCGCTGTGGCGCTACCTGTGCGAGGTGGACCTCGTCCGGACCATCGTCGACCCCGGCGCCCCGATGGACCTGGTCTTGCCGCACCTGCTCACCTCGAACCGGGCCATGCGGGTGCGCGGGACCCAGGACGCGGTCTGGACCCGGCTGCTCGACGTCCCGGCGGGCCTCACCGCTCGCACGTACCCGGTGTCGGGGCGGATCACGATCGCGGTGCGCGACGAGTTTCGCCCCGGCGGCGCCGCCGACGGCACCTTCGTGCTCGACGCGGGGCCCGACGGCGCGACCGTCACGACCGGAGCCGCCCCCGACCTGGTGGGCGAGGTCAGCGCAGTGTCCGCGGCGTGGCTCGGTGGGGTCCGCTGGTCGACGCTCGTCGACGCCGGCGTCGTGGAGGAACGCGTCCCGGGGGCGTCGACCCTCGCCGACGCCATGTTCGCCAGCGCCCCGCTCCCGTACCCCTACACCTGGTTCTGAGCGCTCAGGTCCAGCCGCCCGTCGCGCCGCGCACCATCCCGAACGGTCCGGTCGGCCAGCGGAAGCAGTCCATCATCAGCTGGTCCACCTCCTCGGCGGACGCCACGCCCTCCTGCACGACGCGTTGCGCCTCGACGAGCATCGCTGCGTACACCCGGTTCGCCACGAACCCCCACGCGGTGTCCACGTCGCGCACGACGACCGGCGCCTTGCCACACGCGGTCGCGACCTCGCGGACAGTCTCGACCGTCGCGTCGGCGGTGACCTTGGTGCGCACGATCTCCGCGAATCGCATCACCGGCGCCGGTGACGCCCAGTGCCAGCCGATCACCGCCTCCGGTCGGTCGGTGGCGGCGGCCATGGCCGCGATGGGGAACCCGGAGGTGTTCGACGCCAGGATCGCCCCCGGCGGCGCTGCGGCGTCGAGCTGGCGGAACACCGACACCTTCAGCGCCAGCCGCTCCGGGACCGCCTCGATGACGAGGTCGGTGTGCGCGGCCTCCTCGAACGAACCGGTGAACGTGATCCGGGCCAGCGCGGCGTCGGCCTGCTCCCGGGTCAGCTTCGAACGCTCCACGCCACGGTCAAGCCCGTACCGGCCGGTCGTGACGTGCTCACGACCGCGCTGGAGCGCATCGTGGTCGACGTCGTAACAGACGGTCGCGAATCCCGCCGTCGCGGTCACCTGCGCGATCCCGCTCCCCATCACGCCGGCGCCGAGGACCCCGATACGGATGACGTCACCCACCGGACGGCTCCCGTCGTCGGGAGGGTGCGGGCGTCACGGCAGGTCGAGCTCGAGGCGGGCCAGCCACAGCCCCGGCGCCTCGAGCTCCGAGGCTGTCGGGACCATGTGCGGGTCCTCCCAGATCCGATTCAACGCGTCGGCGCCGGCCCGCTGCACTACGCCGGCGCAGAACGCAGCGCCGCGCTCGTAGTCCTCTCGTTCCAAGGTCAGGCCCAAGAGCTGCTCGACGAAGCGGCTCGCCTCGCCACGTTCGAGCCGATGACGAGCCATCGCCTCGTGGATTCGGGCGAACGACGGGACCAGCCGGGCGCCGACCCGGCCCAGGATCTCGTCGCCGTACCCCTCGAGGACGGAGTGGAAGACGCGCAGTCGGGCGAGCATCTCCTCCTGGCGGGGTGACGTCATCGCCCCGAGCAGCTCCTCGGGGCGC
>DAIMHT010000057.1:0-8097 GCA_036723155.1 Actinomycetota bacterium | reverse complement strand
CGGATCGCCGTCACCGACGACGACCAGGCGCCGCTGATCGTGGACTGGCGGGCACCGGTGTCCGAGCCCTTCTACCGGGCCACCGCGGTCGAGCCCATGGACGTCATCCGCCGCCGGCATTTCCTCACCCGACCCGGAGACGGGCGCGAGCTCGTCGGCATCGACGACGAGGTGTTCGACCAGTCCCAGGCGTCCGCGTCCGGCTTGACCGTCGTCGGTGAGGGGGCGCTCCTCGCCGCGCTCGACCGGGAACGCACCGGACGCATGGGCGACATCGTCGCCACGATCCAATCCGAACAAGACGAGGCGATCCGCGCGCCCCTGTCGGGGATCCTCGTCGTCGCCGGCGGACCCGGCACCGGGAAGACCGCAGTGGCGTTGCACCGCGCCGCGTACCTCCTCTACACGCACCGGCGTCGCCTCGGCTCCCAGGGGGTGCTCGTCGTCGGGCCGAACAGCATCTTCTTGCGGTACATCGATCAGGTGCTGCCGTCCCTCGGCGAGGGCGACGTGCAGCTCGCAACCGTCAGTGGGCTCAAACCCACCTACCGGGCGCTCGCCGAGGACACACCCGAGGCGGCGCGGGTCAAGGGTGATCGGCGCATGGCACGCGTCGTGCGCCGAGCGCTCCAGGACCGGGAGCACCCCCTGCCCAAAGACGTCATCCTGATGGTCGACGGCAACCTGCTCCGCCTCACCCGGTCGGCATCGGAACGGATCGTCGGGCGAACCCGCCGCCACCGGGGCACGCACAACGCCAAGCGGCCCAGCGTCGTGCGAGCGGTCATCGACCAGTTGCGAAGCCAGTACCGCCAGGCCCTCGGCGCCGCCGCGCCCGACGATCCCGACTGGGACCGCGAGCTCGACGCGAGGCTGCGTCGCCTCCCCGAGGTGCGCGCCGCGCTCGAGCGCATGTGGCCGGTGCTGACCGGCGGGGAGCTGATCCACGACCTGTTCTCGTTCCCGGGCCTGATCCGCTCGGCCGCCGGCGGCATCTTGACCAGCGACGAGCAGCAGCTGCTGCAACGCGACCGTTCGGCAACCGTCCGCGAGGTCCCGTGGACGCCCACCGACCTCCCCCTGATCGACGAGGCCGATGCGCTGCTGGGTCCCCCCGAGGCGGCCCGGCCGCGCCGCCGCCGAGGGCGATCGCGAGGCGACGACGCAGCGTCGCGGGTCGTCGCCGAGCTCGGGGTGGGCGGCTTCCTCACACCCGCGGAGCTGGCGCGGCGCTATCACGGTGACTCCTCCTCGGGGGAGGCGCCGGACGAGCCCCGGACGTTCGGGCATGTCCTCGTCGACGAGGCCCAGGACATCTCGGCCATGCAGTGGCGGATGCTGGCCCGCCGGTGCCCGACGGGGTCGATGACCGTGGTCGGTGACTTCGGGCAGGCCAGCCGGCCCGGCGCGCTGCGAGACTGGGACGAAGTCCTCGCGGTCCTGCCCGAACGCGGTGACACGCGAGTGGTCACCCTGACCGTGAACTACCGCACCCCGGCCGAGATCATGGAGGTCGCCCACCGTGTCCTCGCCGCGGCGGCACCGCAGGTCCCCCAGACCGAAGCGGTGCGCCGCACCGGCGAGGAGCCACGCTTCGTCGCCGTCGACCGGGCCGGTCTCGTCGTCGCCGCCGCCGGTCAGGCCCGCGACGCGAGCGCGGTCGGAGGGACGGTCGCGGTGATCGCACCCTCGGCGTTGCACGGCGAGCTGGTCACCGAGCTCGCCGACGTGGGCGCGCGCGCCGACACGGCGGACGCCCTCGACGCGCGCGTCGCGATCCTCACCGCGACCGACGCCAAAGGCTTGGAGTTCGACCACGTGATCGTCGTGGAGCCGTCGCGCCTGGTCAGTCCCGACGCGGCCGGGATGCGCCTGCTCTATATGGCGCTGACCCGGGCGACCCGCCGGCTGGTGATCGTCCACGCCGAGGCCCTTCCGGAGGCGCTCGCGTCGGCGACGCTGCACGGAGCCCCGATCGCGGCCTCGTAGGATCGGCTCGTGACCACCACCGACCAGGACCGTACCGGTGCCGACGTCTCGTGGGACCTCGATCCCCTCGTGGACGGGCGCGGCGACGCCGGCGTCACCGAGCTCCTCGACGACGCGGAGCGCCGAGCCGAGCAGCTGACCGAGTACCGGGGCCGCATCGGGTCGCTCGACGCGTCGGAGCTGGCCCGACTGATGGAACTGCTCGCCGGCATCACCGAGCTCGTGGGGCGGGCGGGGTCCTACGCGGCGCTGCGCTTCTCGGTCGACACGACCGATCCGACCCGCGGCGCGCTCCTCGCCCAGGTCGAAGAGCGCTCGACCGCGATCTCGAACGACCTCTTGTTCATCGAGCTGGAGTGGGCGGCGCTGCCCGACGAGCGCGTCGCAGCGGTCATCGAAGCCCCCGCGTTGTCGTTCTGTCGGCATCATCTCCGCTCGGTGCGGCGCTACCGGCCGCATCTGCTGTCCGAGCCGGAGGAGCGCGTCCTCGCCGACAAGGGCGTCACCGGTCGCGGGGCGTGGTCACGGCTGTTCAGCGAGCAGACCTCGGCGATCACCGCCGACTTCGACGACGGCCCCGTCGCACTGGAAGAGGCGTTGTCGCGTCTGCAGTCCCCGGACCGCGACGTCCGCCAGGTTGCCGCCGAGGCGGTCACCGAGGCCCTCAGTCCCGGGCTCCGCACCCGAGGGTTCATCTTCAACACGTTGCTCGCCGACAAGGCGAGCGACGATCGGCTCCGTCACTTCCCGGACTGGTTGGCGAGCCGCAACCTGGACAACGAGGCGAGTGACGACTCGGTGCGGGCCCTCGTCGACGCGGTGACCGGCCGGTACGACATCCCGCAGCGGTGGTACACGCTGAAGGCCCAGCTGCTCGGGTTGCCGCGCCTCGCGGACTACGACCGGGCGGCGTCGATCGCGTCCGAAGACACCGCGTTCGGGTGGAGCGAGGCCCGCGAGCTGGTCCTCGACGCGTACGGGTCGTTCTCGTCCGAGCTGGCTGACATCGCGCGTCGCTTCTTCGACGAGTCGTGGATCGACGCCCCGGTGCGGCCCGGGAAGCGGCCGGGTGCGTTCTGCGCCTACACCGTCCCGTCGTTGCACCCGTACGTGCTCCTGAACTGGACCGGTCGGCGCCGCGACGTCCTCACGCTGGCCCACGAGCTCGGCCACGGGCTCCACGCCTACCTCGCGCGAGGACAAGGCGTGTTCCACCAGTCGACGCCGCTGACGCTCGCCGAGACCGCGTCGGTGTTCGGTGAGACGGTGACTTTTGGCCGCCTCCTCGACGAGACGACGGATCCGCCGGCGCGGCTGGCCTTGCTCGCCGAGAGCCTGGAAGGCCAGATCGCCACCGTGTTCCGCCAGATCGCCATGAACCGGTTCGAGGACCGGGTGCACCGCGAGCGACGCGAGGAGGGTGAGCTGAGCGTCGACCGATTCGGGGACCATTGGATCGACACCCAGACCGACATGCTGGGCGACGCGGTGGAGCTCACCCCGGGGTACCGCACCTGGTGGTCCTACATCCCGCATTTCATCGGGACACCGGGGTACGTGTACGCGTACGCGTACGGTCAGCTGCTCGCCCTGTCGGTGTATCGCCAGTACGAGCAGCAGGGGGCGGCGTTCGTCCCCGCCTACCTCGAGCTGCTCGCCCGGGGCGGCTCCGCGCCACCGGAGGAGCTCGGACGAATCGTCGGCGTCGACCTCGCGGACCCGGAGTTCTGGACCGGGGGGCTCACCATCGTGGAGGAGCAGCTCACCGCGGCCGAGGACGCGGCGCGCGCCACCGGGCGTCTCAACCCCACCTAGTTTCCGGTCAGCGCCCTTGACCGCGCGCGGTTCAGGTGGCTCAGAACCGGGCCAGCTCGCCGTCGAGCTGGTCCAGACCCATCGGGCCGAGCGCCAACGCGTACTCGTGGAAGGCCTTGAGGTCGAAGGCGTCGCCGTGCCGGCGGCGGGCCTCGTCTCGGCCCCGGAGCCAGACCCGTTCCCCGACCTTGTACGAGATCGCTTGGCCCGGGAGTCCGAGATACCGGTCGACCTCGCTGGCCATGAAGTCGGCCGGAAAATGGCTGCGGTCGATCACGAACGGCAGCGCGAGGTCGGGGGTCCAGCGTTCCCCGGGGTGGTACGACTCGTCGGCCGGGATCTCGAGCTCGAGGTGCAGCCCGATGTCGACGACGACCCGCACCGCGCGCATCGCCTGGGCGCGCAGCATCCCGAGCTCGAAGGCGGGGTCGTCGAGGTACCCGAGCTCGCCCATGAGCCGTTCGGCGTACAGCGCCCACCCCTCGGCGTGCCCCGAGTTTCCCGCGAGGGTGCGCTGGAAGCGGTTCAGACGCTCGGTGAGATAGCGGACCATTCCGATCTGGAGGTGATGGCCGGGGACGCCTTCGTGGTAGCAGATGCTCACCTCACCCCAGAGGGGAAACTCGGTGCGGCCCAGCGTGGGGTACCAGGTCCGGCCCGGGCGGCTGAAGTCCTCGGACGGGCCGGTGTAGTACATGGCCGCCGCGCCGCCGGGCGGGGCGATCATCGCCTCGACGCGCTTCACCGGATCGGGGAGATCGAAGTGGACACCGTCGAGCTCGGCGATGCTCCGATCGAGCAGGTCTTGCAGCCAGGCGCGGAAGTGGTCGGCACCGCTGATCGTGCGGGTGGGGTCGTGCTCCAGGTGTTCGATCACTGCGGGGATGCTCTCGCCGGGGAGGATCCGGTTCGCGACGCCGGCCATGGCGTGCTCGATGCGGTGCAGCTCCTGCCAGCCCCACGCGTAGGTCTCGGCGAGGTCGAGGACGGTGCCGTTGTACGCCCGGGCCATCCGGGCGTATCGCTCCTCACCGACCGCGTCCCGGTCGGTGGCGTGCGGCAGGTACTCCTCGACGAGATATCGGCCCAATGACGCGTACGCGGCGGAGGCCCGGCCGGCGACCTGCTCCAGCCGGACCCGCAGCGCCGGCTGGTCGAGCCCGGACGCGTCGAACTCGTCGAGGAGCCCGAGAAAGAACGGAGGGGTGTCGCCGGCGAGCTGGCCGCCCCACGTGTCGGCCTGACGGGCGCAGGCCACGACCTGGCGGCGAGCCACCGGGAGGCCCTCGCGGGCCCCTTCGGTGAGCGCATCTTGGAACGACGAGAGCGCCTGAGGCACCGCGGCGGCCCGGGCCGCGAGGCGGTCCCAGTCCTCCTCGGTGTCGCGGGGCATGAGGTCGAAGACCATGCGGACGTCCGACACGGGACTGCCGATGACCCGCAGGGCCCGCAAGGGCTCGCCCGCGACGGCGACGTCGATCCCGATGTCGAGATACCGGCGGAGCACCTCGGCCGCGACCCGGTCCGGTTCGTCGGCAGCGGGGGTGCGGTCGAGCTCGGCGAGGCACGCTCGGTCGTGGGCGAGGCGCTCGCTGATCCCGTCGGGGGAGTAGTCGGTGAGCTCGTCGTCGTGACCGGGGAGACCCTCGAAGGTCGCGGCGACGGGATCGAGTGCCGCGGCGCGGGTTACGTACCGGTCCGCGAGGTCGGCGATGGCGCTGGTCATGGCCCTCCGGTGGGGTTGGCGGCGCGGCATGGCTCGCCTCGCAAGGCGGGACACGGCGGAAGCGGGGTCGGGACGCGGATCCCGGTCGCGACCGGCAGTACGAGCTTCGACGCGAAGGCGGGGGAGTGGGCGACGTCGTTGTGCGGGTTGCCGGTGGCGGCGATGGTCTCGAACGCCCAGATCGGCCGGTTCCCGCCCGGGGCTTGGATGACCAGGCGGACCCGGGACCCGGCCCGGAACGCGTGCGCGATGGGGAAGAGCGGGACCCGCGCCAGGGTGAACCGGCCGTTGGGCATGGCGCGGGTCTGGGCTTGACGGAACGTGTACTGCGGCTCGAGCGGCGTCGACGTGGCCGGGTTGAGGGTGGTGCGTTGGCTGGCCCGGAGCCACCCGCTCTGCACGTACGTCTCCTTGCCGTCCGGTCGCACCTCGGTCAGCGTGACCTCCAGGTCGGTGTCGGGCGCGCTGGACCGAAGCCACAGGTCGGCGCTCGCGGGTCCGGTCAGGACGACGTCATGGGCGAACGCGGCGGTGGTGTACGTCAGGGACGCGCCCACCGGCGGGGTCCGCCAGTCGTAATTGGGGAGCGGCCCGGAGATGTCGTTCTGGGACGGAGGCTGGTCGGTGGCCGGCAGGGCCGACGGGTCGTATCGGTACTGATCGGCCCCGGGCTCGGTGCGGGCCGGTGGTGACGGGTCGAGCCGGTTCCCGGAGCGCAGGTAATAGGACGTGGCGTGGACGCCGGGGGGAGGCCACGTCGCGAACGACGCCTCGAACCCTGGGATCGGCGCCCCGGGCGTGCCGCCGGCACCGTTGTCGAACAGGATTCGGACCTTGGGCTCGGCCTGGTAGCTGGCGAACGCGGCCGCGAAGTTGGTCTGGCCCGCGAACCGGTCCGGTGGAAGCGTCACCGGCGTTCCGGCGAGCGCGATGAAGTTCGCGGGAGCCGCGGCCCGCACCCCGGCCGGGATGCTCGGGATGCGTCGGGCGACGTAGAAGTCGAGGAACTCCGCCCAGCGGGTCACGATGGCGGGATCGAACGAGTCGACGTGGGTTCCGTTCTGGATGGTCACACGCAGCGGGGTGCTGGGGTTGAAGTGGGCGATGAGCTCGGGCCAGCGGCCGCCGGTCTGGTCGTCTTCGACCTGGCCGACGAGGAACGTCGGGGCCTTGATCTGGTTCACGAACAGGTCCGGGTTGAGATGGTCGAGCCGTGACGGGACGTAGAAGCGGTTCGCCCGGATTGCTGCGACCACGTTCGGGGCTTGGCTGTGCAGCGTCTGGTTCGCGCGGCACGTCGTGTCGCCGGCCGCGATGCGTTGTCGCGCCCAGCCCTGACCGGCGCCGGGACCGGCGGGAAGGGCGTCGTGCTGGCGGTCCTTGCCCCAGGACACCGCGAAGCCGGTGTTGAGGATCCCGCCGGGGTAGAGGGTGCCGCGATAGGTGTCGTCGATCACCGACAGCGGCGTCACCGCGGCGAGGTGCGGGGGACGGGTGGCCGCGACGAACAGCTGGGTGATGCCGGGGTAGGAGATGCCGACCATGCCGACTGCGCCGTGCTGGACCCACGGTTGCGCCGCGATGGTCTCGATGGCGTCGTACCCGTCGAGGGACTGGAGGGGCTCGAAGTAGTCCCAGGCACCACCGGAGCAGCCGGTGCCGCGCATGTTGACCCCGACCGTCGCGTACCCGAGGAACTGCGCGATGCGCGACGCCGGTTGCACCGAGTCCGGGTTCGCCGGGTCGTACCCCGAGTACTCGACCACCGTCGGGTAGGGGCCCTGGTCGGGCGGTCCGGGAAGATGGACGTTGACCGCGAGCTTGGTGCCGTCGCGGGTCGTCACGTAGCCGTACCCGTTACCGAGCTGCTGGGACCGATAGAAGGATGCGGCCGGGGTCTGGTTCGGGCCGAGGACCCGCAGCGATCCTGAGCGCGCGGAGCCTCCGGATCGCTCCGCGACGTGGTAGCCGGTGCCCGCGGCGACGTTGCGGAACAGCAGGGCGCCCTGGGGGTCGGCGTGGCCCTGGGCCCGAGTCGACCCGTTCGCGGCGACGAGCGCGAGGGCGGCGCCGGGGGGCGCGCCCGTCACCCAGACCTGGTTGACGCTGCCCCCGGCCACCAACGGGGCTGCGCTGGGGGTCGCGGCACCGGCCGCGGGGGCGATCAGGGGTGCGGACCCGATGCCGATCCCCGCGGTGAGCAACGCGACGAGGAGCCAGGGCCGGCGCATACAGCCCGCAACGTACCGGAGGTGGTGTCCGGGTGTGGCAGCATCCCCGTCCGTGACCCGCCTCGCTGACGCGCACGTGCTCGTCACCGGCGGCTCGAGCGGGATCGGGCTCGAGACCGCTCGCGGTGCGCTCGCCCGAGGGGCTCGGGTCTCGGTCATCGCCCGCAACGCCGAACGGTTGACCCGAGCGATCGACGACCTGGAACAGGGCAGCGCTCCGACCCGGGTGGCCGGTGAGCCCGCCGACGTCACCGACCCGAAGCGCTTGGACGCCGCGGTCGCGCTCCTCGTCGCCCAGTTCGGGCCGGTCGACGTGCTCGTGACCTGCGCGGGGGA
>DAIMHT010000056.1:0-8165 GCA_036723155.1 Actinomycetota bacterium | reverse complement strand
CGACGACGACGTCGCCCGCAAGACCGCGGAAGCCGCGGTGGCCGAGGCCTGCGCCACCGAAGGGCTCGAGCTCGCCGGGTGGCGGACCGTCCCCGTGGACGGCTCCCACCTCGGGCCGCACGCCTTGGCCGACCTGCCCATGCTCACCCAAGGTCTGCTGCTGCGCCCCGACGGCATCGACGACGCCGAAGCCGAACGGCGGGCGTTTCGCGCCCGACGCCGGGCCGAGGCGCGGTGCCGCGAGGAGGGCGTTCGGCACTACTTCGCCAGCTGGTCGTTCTCGACCATCACGTACAAGGCGTTGGTCATCAGCGACCGGCTCCCGCTCTTCTACCCCGACCTCGCCGCCGACGACTTCACCGCCCCGCACGTGGTGTTCCACAGCCGCTTCTCGACGAACACGCTCCCGGCGTGGGAGCGCGCGCAGCCGTTCCGGCATCTCTGCCACAACGGCGAGATCAACACCCTGCAAGGCAACGAGCATCGGATGCTCGCCCGCGGCCATCTCGGCTCGGAGGCCGCCGGTCTCGGACCCGAAGAGCTGCTGCGCCCGGTCCTGGCGCCCTTCGATTCCGATTCGGGCAAGCTCGACACCACCCTGGAGCTGCTGCTGCGGGGCGGGCGCGACCTGCGCCACGCGGTGTCGATGCTCGTCCCCGAGGCGTGGGAGGGAAGCCGCGACCTCGCCCCCGAGGTCCGCGACTTCTTCCAGTACCACGCCTGCCTCACCGAGCCCTGGGACGGGCCCGCGGGGCTGATCGTGACCGACGGCCGTCGGGTCGGCGCCGCACTCGACCGCAACGGGCTCCGTCCGCTGCGCTGGCAGCGAGCCGAGGACGGCATCGTGACGTGCTGCTCGGAAGCCGGCGCGGTGTCGCTCGCCGGCCACGGCCGGATCCGGCGGGGACGGCTCGGACCGGGCGAGATGATCTGCGTCGACCCCGACCGCCCCGGCGCATGGCAAGACGACACCACCGTGAAGGCCGAGCTCGCGGCGCGCGCTCCGTACGGCGAGTGGGCCCGCGACGGCCTCCTGCCCTTCCCGATCGGCACGCCCGTCGTCATGCCTCCTCGACCCGACGAGCTCGTCCGCGAGCAAGTCACGTTCGGCTGCAACCGGGAAGAGGTGGCGATGGTCCTCAAGCCCATGGCCACCGACGCCAAGGAGCCGACGTTCTCGATGGGCGACGACACCCCCTTCGCCGCCGTCGCGCGCCGTCCCCGGGGCGTGTTCCATTACCTGAAGCAGCGGTTCGCGCAAGTCAGCAACCCGCCGATCGATCATCTCCGCGAGCGGCTCGTCATGTCGCTGCGCACGTGCCTCGGGCCCCGGTCGGCGCTGCTCACCGAAGGGCCCGACGCGGCCCGCCTCCTCGCGCTCCCGACCTTCTTCCTCTACCCCGACGCGCTCGACGCGCTCCTCGACCTGGCGCGGTGCCCGTTCCGGGCGGTCACCCTCGACGCCACCTTCCCCGCCGAGGACGGCCCCGAAGGTCTGCGCCCCGGCTTGGACGCGCTCGTCGACGCCGGCGTCGCCGCGGTGCGGGCCGGAGCGTCGATCCTCGTCGTCACCGACGCCAGCGCCGACCCGACCCGGGCCCCCATCCCGTCCCTGTTCGCCCTCGGTGCCCTCGACCACCGTCTCATCACCGAGCGGATCCGCGAGGAATGCTCGATCGTGATCGACACCGGCGACGCCCGCGACACCCACGCCATCGCGGCGCTCGTCAGCTACGGCGCCGACGCCGTCTGCCCGCGAGTCGGGCTCCGCACCGTGGCCGCCATCGCCGACGACGGCCAGCTCGGCGAGCTCGATTCGGCCGCCGCGCAGCACGCCTATCAAGCCGCGGTCGAGGACGGCGTCCTCAAGATCATGTCGAAGATGGGCATCTCCACCGTCGACGGGTACCGCGGCGCCCAGATCTTCGAGGCGCTCGGTCTCGGCCCCGAGGTCACCGAGACCTGCCTGTGGCACACCACCTCCACCGCCGGTGGACTCGGGTTCACTGCGCTCGCCGCCGATGTGCTCTCCCTTCACCAACGGGCCTCCGACGCCGAGGTCCCGTCCCTCGACGAGCCGGGGTTCATCCGGTTCCGGAAACGCAACGGCGAGTACCACGGCAACAACCCCGACATGATCGAGGCCCTCCACGCGTCGATCGGGCTCGTGGTCGACAACCCCGACGCCAGCGGACCGTCCAGCCGGCGGGCCAGCAAGAAGGACGGCGGCGACCGGTTCGCGGACGTCACGCCCGCCCCCGCGCACGAGCAAGGCCGCGTCATCGTCCTCGACCCCGAGATGCGCGACGACAGCGGCCAGCTCCCGCTCCCCGACCTCGTCCCCGAAGCCGCGCCGGTCGACCTCCAAGCCGCGCACCTGCTGACCCGGGCCGTCACCGAGCATCGAGCCGAGCTCTACGAGCGGTTCCGGGAGCTCGTCGAACGCCGCCCGACGAACGAGCTCCACGACCTCCTCGAGCTCGTCCCCGCCGGGCCGCCCGTCCCGATCGAGGAGGTCGAACCGGTCGAGGCGATCACGCGGCGCTTCTCCACCGGTGCCATGTCCCACGGCGCGCTCTCGGCCGAGGCGCACGAGACGCTGGCGATCGCCATGAACATGCTGGGCGGGCGCAGCAACTGTGGCGAAGGCGGCGAAGACCGGGCCCGCTACCGGACCCGCGGCACCGCCCGGGACCGCAACTCGCGGATCAAGCAGATCGCGTCCGGGCGCTTCGGGGTGACGCCGGAGTACTGCGCGTTCGCCGACGAGCTCAACATCAAGATCGCCCAAGGGTCAAAGCCGGGGGAGGGAGGCCAGCTCCCCGGCCACAAGGTCAGCCCCGAGATCGCGCGGCTCCGCTTCACGCAACCCGGTGTCGGGTTGATCTCCCCACCCCCGCACCACGACATCTACTCCATCGAGGATCTCGCCCAGCTCATCTACGACCTCAAGCAGGTCAACCCCATCGCCGACGTCTCGGTGAAGCTCGTCGCCGAGCACAACGTCGGGACCATCGCCGCCGGCGTGGTCAAGGCCCTCGCCGAGGTGGTGCACATCTCGGGCTCCAACGGAGGCACCGGCGCGTCGCCGCTGTCGTCGATCAAGAACGCCGGGCTGCCGTGGGAGCTCGGCCTGGCCGAGACGCGCCAGATCCTCATCGACAACAGCCTGCGCGACCGGGTGCGGGTCCGGGTCGACGGCGGGTTCAAGACCGGCCGGGACGTGATCATGGCCGCGCTGCTCGGCGCCGACGAGTACTCGTTCGGCACCGCGGCGATGCTCGCCGAGGGTTGCATCATGGTCCGCGCCTGTCACCGCGACACGTGCCCGACCGGCATCGCGACCCAGCGCCCGGGGCTGCGGGCCAAGTTCGCGGGGACCCCCGAAGGGGTCGCCACCTACATGCTCTACGTCGCCGAGGAGGTGCGAGGTCACCTCGCGGTGCTCGGGCTGCGCACCCTCGACGAGGCGATCGGTCGCGTCGAGTGTCTCCGCCAGCGCCGCACCGGCGACCTGCACGCCGACGCGATGGACCTCACCCCGCTGCTCGTCCCACCCGCGGACGCTGATGCGCCCCGCCGCTTCGTCGCCCACAACCCCGTGCAACGCCCCCGCTCCGAGCTCGACGCCCGCCTCCTCGAGGATGCGTTCGCCACCGTGTGGGGCGGCGGCGAGGAGACACTCGAGTACGACATCACGAACGCCGACCGGACCATCGGCGCGTCCCTCGGCGGTGCCATCGGCCTCGAGTTCGGGCAGGCGCTCCCGCCCGGCTCCGTGCACGCCACGTTCACCGGCTCCGCGGGCCAGTCCTTCGGCGCGTTCGCCGCCGCCGGCGTCACGCTGGAGCTCATCGGCGAAGCCCAGGACTACGTCGGCAAAGGTCTCGGCGGGGCCCGACTCATCCTCCGTCCCCCCGACGACGACGCCGGCGACCCGGTCCTCGCCGGCAACACCGTGCTCTACGGCGCCACCGGCGGGCAGCTCTTCACCGCCGGGCGCGTCGGTGAGCGCTTCGCGGTTCGCAACAGCGGCGCCACGACCGTCGTCGAAGGCGTCGGCGACCACGCCTGCGAGTACATGACCGGCGGAACCGTCGTGATCCTCGGCCCGTTCGGCTACAACCTCGGCGCCGGCATGACCGGCGGTCAGGCGTTCGTCTACGACCCCGACCATCTGCTCGTCACCCGCCTCAACGCCCAGCTCGTCGACGCGACCCTCCTCGACGACGCGAAGGCCACCGAGCTGCAGTTCCTCGTGTCACAGCACCGCGAGCTCACCGGATCGCCCGCCGCGGGGTCGATGCTCGCCGACTGGGACACCACCCTGCGCCTGTTCCGGCGCGTCGCACCGCTCGGCGAGGTGGAGCGGATCGAGCGCGCCAACGAGGGTGTGATCAGCGCGGCGCGCTGAGCTCAGCTGCCCCCGACGATCGTCAGCACCGGTCGGCCAGCGAACCCGAAGAGGGCGGCCACGATTCGCCCCGCGGTGCTCGTCCGGCGCCGCTGGTAGGTGCTCACCGCCCGGTTGTACGCCACCACCGCGGGCGGGTTGACGATCGCCTGGTCGAACGCGGCGAACGCGGTCTGCAGCGCCGGGTTCGACTTCAGCCGGTCGGAGTGCTGCACGTTGGCGCGGGCCCGCAAGGCCAGGGCCTCCAGCCCGTCGGCGAGCGGCGCCTGGGCACCAGGGTCGTCGGTCGGCGCGCTGCGCTGCCACTGGGCGAGCGCGGCGGTGAGGTCCTTCGTCACCGTGCGTCCCTGGGCGCCGGCGGCGTCGAGCGCCACCACGACGCCACTGAGCCGCTGGTAGCGCGCGATGAGCGGGACCCGCAGCGGCACCCACGCGTGATCAACGCTGTCGCGAGCGTCGGCCAGGCGCGGCCGCACCGTGATCACGGCGACGACCAGGCCTGCCACCACGAGGGCCACGACCGCCAAGGCCAGCCACTTCACCCATCGCCGCATGGAGCATTCGACCCTACCGGCGCGGACCCGCCAATCAACGCACCCCGGCTCGACCGACGCGTCTCAGGCGTGGCTGCGGACCAGCTCCAGCACCGCGTCGCCGTGACGCGCCGCTTTCACCGGCCCGACGCCCGGCAGCTCCAACAGCGCTTGGGGGGTCGCTGGGCGCGACTCCACGACCGCCCGCAACGTCGAGTCGGGGAAGATCACGTACGCCGGCACTCCCGACGCTCGCGCCAGGCCGCGCCGCCAGTCCCGCAACGCCGCGAACAGCTCGGCGCCGGCCGCGGGGGCCTCGCACCCGCCCGCCGCCGCGAGCTGCGCCCGCGCCGCGCGGACCCCGGCCGCGGCCTGCCGGGTCGGGTCCGGGTCGGTGCCCCCACGCAGCGCCGACCCGATCGGCTCCAGCCACGGGCTGGGGGAGCGCCGCACGGTCCGCAGCCCGAGGGTCCGCGACCGAGCCCAGGAGCAGTGCAGGCCCTGCTCGGCTCGGCTCAACGCCACGTACAACAGCCGGCGCTCCTCGGCCCGCTCCACGGGCGTGTCGGCGTAGGAGATCGGCACCAGACCCCGTTCGAGGCCGGTGACGAACACAGTGTGGAACTCGAGCCCTTTCGCCCGGTGGAACGTGAGCAGCTCGACCGCGTCGACGTCGACGGGCGCGTCATCACGCAGCGCCGCGGTGAGGAAGGCGAGGAACCCGTCGAGCGAGCCCGGGCCCGACTCGGCGTCGAGGTACTCCCGTCCGAGCCGCACCAGGGCGTCACCATGCTCGGAGCGCTCGTCGCCGCCCGACTCGTCGACGACGTCGAGGTCGACGAGATGCTCGGCGAACGACCGCCCCGGTGCCGCGTCAGCGGCGCGGCGGAGCGCGTCGAGCGCGGCGCGGACCTCGGGGCGGTCCAAGAACGCGCCCGCGCCCCGCACCCGGAACGGGATCCCCACCGCGCTCAACGCGGCCTCGAACGCCGCCGACTGGGCGTTCGTCCGGTAGAGGACCGCGAGATCCGACCATTGGAGATCCGACGTCCGGGCCTCGCCGAGCCGGGCCGCGACCTGGCGGGCCTCGTCCTCCTCGGTGTCGTACGCGGTGACGGTCGGGCGCGGCCCTGACGCCCGGACCCCGACCCGCGGCTGTCTTGATCCACCACCGTCGCGCAGGACCGCTTCCGCGGTGTCCACGATCTCGGGGGTCGACCGGTAGTTGCGACCGAGGTGCAAGACCTCGGCGGTGGGGAAGTGGCGAGCGAAGTCGGTCAGGAAGGACGGGTCGGCACCGCCGAACCCGTAGATCGCCTGGTCGGCGTCACCGACGACGCACAGATCGGTCCGGTCTCCCAGCCAGGCCCGCACCAGTCGCAGCTGGGCGGGGCTGATGTCCTGGAACTCGTCGACGAACAACGACCGGAACCGCCAGCGTTGCGCCGCCGCGAACTCGGCGTCCTGTTCGAGGGCGTCGGCGCACTGCCACAACAGGTCGTCGAAATCGACCAGGCCCCGGCGGCGCTTCTCGCGCTCGTACCGGCCGTACACCTCAGCCATGTCGCCGCGGGGCGGGGTCCGCCCCGCCGTTCGGACGGCGGCCGCGTACTCCTCGGGACGGATCCCCCGGGCCTTCGCCCACTCGATCTCACCCGCCAGCTCCGACGCCGCGACGCGGGCGTCCGCGCCGCGCCGCCCGGTCAGCGGCACCAACAGCCGGGCCTTGCGCTCGAGCAGCGCCGGAAAGTCGCGTCGCTGCTCGGCGTACCGGGCCCGCAGCTGCGCGAGGGCCAGCGCGTGGATGGTGCCGGCGGTGACCGCCGGGTGCACCTCCAGGCGCTCGAGGCGGCCCCGGAGCTCACCGGCGGCCTTGCGGGTGAACGTCACCGCCAGGACCCGGCGCGCGTCGAGGGCGCCGGTCGCCGCCCGCCAGGCGATCCGACGGGTGAGCACCCGGGTCTTGCCCGCCCCGGCACCGGCCAGGATCGCCAGCGGCGCGGCCTCGCTCGTGACGGCGCGGCGCTGCTGGTCGTCAAGACCGCCCAGCAGGGCGTCGGCGTCCACGCTCCGGACCGTACCGAGGGGCTGTGACAGTGGCGCGGATCCCCGAAACGGCCCCGGACAGAGCGGGGCCCCGAGTAGCCATCACGCCGAAGCGCTCCGGACTCCTCGGGGCCCGCGTCCCTTCGAACCAGACCTCTCACCTCGGTCCAACACCCTCGCGGGCGCCGCACCGCTGCTGCCCCGGACCGGCTGGAACGCACTGGCCCACGGACTCGGTTCTGGCTCCGGCTCCGGTTCCCAGGCGAACCCGAGTCCCGTTACCGACCGTCGCCACCTCGACCCGATTTCCGCAGCCGACCCTCGAGTCGCCCCGATGGTCGTCCCCGGTCCCGTGCCGTGGTGACGCCGGCAGAAGGCAACGTACGCCCGGCGCCACCCGGGGTCAAGAGACTTTTCGCGAACGCGTTACCGTTCGGTCCGCGCGGTGTCACCGCGCGTCCTCCTATGGTTCACGTCACCCCCGCGCAGTTCGAGGCGTTCGTCGCCGACGCGCTCGACGAGATCCCACCCGAGCTCGCGGCCGCGATGGAGAACGTGGCCGTCGTCGTCGCCGAGTGGCCCCGTCCCGATCAGCTCGGTTCGCGCCGCGGCACCCTGCTCGGCCTCTACGAAGGCATCCCCCTCACCCGCCGCGACCCCATCGGGTACGGCGGCGTGCTCCCGGATCGCATCACGGTCTTCCGGGGACCGTTGTGTGCACGCGCCGTGGACGAAACCGACCTCGCGGCCCAGGTTCGTGTCACCGTCCTCCACGAGGTGGGCCACCACTTCGGAATGTCCGACGCCCGCCTCCACGAGCTGGGCTGGGCCTGACGGGGCCCCCGCCGTCCCCGTACGATTTGGCCGATGCGCAACGCTCCCGGGTGGCGGAACTGGGGTGGGAACCAGCACTGCACCCCCGCGGCGATCGAGTCGCCCCGCAGCGACCTCGAGGTCGCCGAGGCCGTCCGGCGGGCCCACGACGCGGGCCAGACGGTCAAGGTGGTCGGCACCGGCCACTCGTTCACCGACATCGCCTGCACGACCGGTCGGATGATGTCGGTCGACGACCTCGACCGGGTCGTCGACGTGGACCGAGACCAGTGTCGGATCACGGTCGAGGCCGGGATCACGATCCACCGCCTCAACGAGGAGCTCGCGGTCCGGGGCCT
>DAIMHT010000055.1:6919-8213 GCA_036723155.1 Actinomycetota bacterium | reverse complement strand
GGTGCGGAATGCGTCGAAATACCCGGCTTTTTGGTGGTGCGGGGCCATACTCGTTCACCGATGGAGCTCTCGGCGCGCGACCGCGCAATCCTTGATTTCGAACGTTCCTGGTGGTGCTTTCCGGGCCCGAAGGAATCAGCGATCCGCGCTCGGCTTCACGTCTCGACCAGTCACTACTATCGGGTGCTCAGCGAGCTGCTCGAGCAGCCAGCCGCGTTCGAGTACGACCCTCTCACCGTGAAACGTCTCCGCCGCTACCGTGATGATCGGCGTCGTAGCCGCCCGGACGGGCGACGCGCCGATCCGGGTACCCGATGACCGCGATCGCGCACACGCCCCGTCTCGGCGCCACGATCCTGCGCACCGCGGCGAGCGGTGCCGTGCTCGTCGGGGTCGCGGTCGTGGTCGGCATCGTGCTGTACTCGGTCGTCAACGGCAGCGGCGGCGCGGGGGGCGGGGGCGCGAAGGCCGGCACGACGCCGAGCTCGTCGAGCGCGAGCACGGGGACGACCCCGACGACCTCGGTGAACAGTGGCCGACCGCCAGCCCAGGTGAAGGTCTTCGTCCAGAACGCCTCCGGCGTCAGCGGTGCCGCGGCGACGAAGGCCAACGTGCTCCGGGGCCTCGGCTACGCGATCGTCGGGACCGGGAACGCGCTCACGCCGCAGACGGGCACGGTGGTCGGCTGCAAGACCGGGTTCACGAAGGAAGCGGACACGCTCGCCAAGGCCGTCGGGGTGGGTACGACGGTCGGCGCGTACCCGACACCACCGCCGGCCAACTCCACGTCCGCGGATTGCATCGTCACTATCGGCAAATAGCGAGCCGGCCGGTCGGCCCATGACGCTCCCGAGCGTCCTCGCTCCCCTCGTCGACGATCCCCGCGCGGCCGCGGTGGTCACCGACTTCGACGGCACGCTGGCCCCGATCGTCGACGACCCGGCCCGCGCCCGGGCGTTGCCCGCCGCGGTGTCGGCGCTGCGGGACCTTGCGGGACGCTTGGGGCTCGTCGGTGTCGTCAGCGGACGCCCGGTCGACTTTCTTCGCGCTCAGCTTCCCATCGACGGGCTGACCCTCGTCGGCCAGTACGGCCTGGAACGGCTCGTCGACGGCGAGGTGATGGTCGACGAACGCGCCGCGACGTACGCCGGTGCGGTGGCGGCCGCCGCGGACGACGCCGAGCGCCGCTGGCCTCGGCTGCTCGTCGAGCGCAAAGGGACGCTGGCGTTCTCGGTGCACTGGCGGGCGACGCCTGATGCGGCCCCACCGCTCGAGGAGCTGCAGGCCCTCGCCC
>DAIMHT010000055.1:0-6819 GCA_036723155.1 Actinomycetota bacterium | reverse complement strand
CGCCGACCACGTCGCCGACAGCCCGGCCGATCTCGCCCGCCTGCTCGAATCGCTCGCTGCCGCGGTCAGCGCGCCTCGATGAGCTGATCGTCGAACCAGGCCTTCGGTGTGCGAGCCGCCGCGAGCTCCCGCAGCGTGACGGCCCGAGCGGCCCGCTCGTCGACCGGCATCCCGAGCGCCTGGTGCAAGGCCTCGGCCGCCTGCTCGAGATCGAACGGGTGCATGCACACGGCGCCGACCCCCAGGTCGTCCCACGCGCCGGTGTCGGGCGACAGGCACAAGACGCCGTCGCGCCGGTTGACGAGGGGGCCCTCCTTGGCGACGAGGTTGAGGCCGTCCTTGATCGCGTTCACCACGAGCACGTCGTAGCGTGCCATCGCCGCGATCGTGCTCGGGTAGTCGTCCTTGGTGTCGAGCACGATCGGTGTCCAGCCGCTCGCCGCCCACCGTTCGTTGACATGGTCGGCGGCGGTCTCGATCTCCTGGCGGTAGGCCTGGTACTCGGCCAGCGTCTCCCGTGACGCGTTGAGCCGAGCGACGAAGACGACGCGTTCTCTCCACTCCGGGTATCGGTCCAGGAGGAGGTCGTACGCGAGGAACCCGCGCACGATGTTCTTCGACGGGTCGATCCGGTCGACGCGCAGCATCATCGCTCGGTCGCCGACGACGGCGTCGAGCTCCGTCGCCGCGTCTCGGGCCGAATCGGACCCGGCCAGCTCGGTCAAGGCATCCGGGTCGGGTCCCAGCGGGGCGACGAACGTCGGGACCGGCGTGTCGTCACCCAGCACCTCGCGCGCCGAGGCCTCGTAGGCCTGCGCCCAGCGACGGGCGTGGAACCCGCACGGGACGCTCACCATCGACTCGCAGAGCATCGTCGCGGCATAGCCCGGCAGCACCCGGATCGAGTTCGGCCCGCAGAACGGCGTGTGGGTGAAATGGGTGAGACGCAGATCGGGACGACGGGCGCGCAGCATGCCGGGGACCAGCGCGAGGTGCATGTCCTGGACGAGGACGACATCTCCGTCGCGGGCCAGCTCAGCGGTCGCGTCGGTGAAGGCCACGTTCAGGGCCTCATAGGCCTCCCAGGCCTCCCGCCACCGGCGATCGAACCGAGGTCGTCGGGTCAGGTCGAAGAGCCCGTGGTACAGGAACCAGAGGGTGCCGTTCGACACCACCTCATAGGCCGCCCGGAACGTCTGGGGGTCGATGTCGAGCAGCCGGAGCTGGACCCCCGGGGCGTGCACCGCCCCCGCCCGCACCGCGGCGCGGTCCGCGTCGCTGAGCGCGGCAGCGATCCACGCGCTGTCGGCCCCGGCCGCCCCCGACAGGAGCAGCGGCGCGAGGGCGCTGGCCAGGCCCCCGGCGCCGGGGCGCGCCACGAACTCCCCGTCGGGGCCCTCCTCATAGCGGTACGGGCCCCGATTCGAGAGGACGACCGTCACCGCAGCTCGCTGATCAGCAGCAACCAGTCGTGGAGCTCCGTCGTCGCGAGGAAGTTCGACCGCACGTGCTCTCGCCCCTGGGAGCCCATCGCGTCGGCGCCGACGGGATCGGCCAGCAGATCGATGATCCGCTGCGCGCACCCTTCGACACTGTCGACGAGATACCCGTTGAAGTCGTCGATGATCTGGAGCTTGATCCCCCCGGCGCGACCACCGACGACGGGCCGACCCTTCCAGAGGGCCTCACTGACGGTGAGACCGAATCCCTCGCGCAGCGACTTCTGCACCATCACGGTGGCGACCCGCTGGAACGCGTTGATCTGCACCGAACCGACCTGATGGAGGTTCGAGAGCAGATGGATGTCGCGGTCGCCGGCCCGGGCCTGCTCCGTCTCCTCCCAGACCCGGAACCCTTCGGGGTCGTCGGTCGCCATCGAGCCCGCGAGCAGCAGCTGGGCGTCCGGGACCTGCTCGCGCACGATATGGAACGCGTCGACGACACCGATCGGGTCCTTCCACGGGTCGAAGCGGCTGATCTGACACACGAGCGGGCGCCGGGTGTCGATCCCGTACTGGCGCGTCAGCTCCTCACAGAACGGCCGGGCGAGGTCGAGGTTCTTCACCGAGAGCGGGTCGATGCAGGGGTGCATCTCGACGACGTGCTCCATCTTCAGCGACGACGGAACGAACTCGGCGAGGGTCCACACCGACGCGTCGTGGAGCTCGACGAACGGTCGGAAGAACTCCCACACCGTCGGGTTCGCGACGGTGAGGTCGATGTGGCAGCGCCAGATCCACCGGGTCCGCCCGCTGGCGAGGGAAGGATGGTCGCGCAGGAAGTGGAGCAGCGCCGCGGGCTGCGGGTCGTGCACGACGACGACGTCGTAGCCGTCGTCCATCAGCAGCGAGTTGTCCAGGATCCGCTCGAGGTAGGTCCGCTGCATGTGCGGGGTCCACTCGATGTCGGCCCCCTGGAGCGCGTTGTGGACCTGCTTGGTGACCTGGAAGAACTCGTCGCTGCCGTGCAGGACTTGCCACTCGGCGTCGATGCCGGCGCTGAGCAGCAGCGGCACGTGGGTGGCCAGCAGCTCGGCCACGCCACCCCCGTAGGCGGTGGCGCTGACGTGCAGGACACGCGCCCCCGCGAGCGGCTCCGCGGCCTCTCGGATCTGCGCGACGGCCTCGTCGCCGACCACCTCGGCGTACTGGGCGAGATCCTTTTCGAGCAGGGGGACACGCTCGAGCATCCAGGCCAATCTAGTGAGCATGCCCACCGCAGTCGCGTGTCCTGACAAGTTCAAAGGGACGCTCACCGCGCCGGACGCCACCGCGGCGATCGCGGCGGGCCTCCACCGAGCCGGCTTCGACGACGTGCGGAGCGTCCCGCTCGCCGACGGCGGCGACGGGACCCTCGACGCCCTCCTCGCGGCGCGAGGGGGGAGCCGCCGTCGGGTGCGCGTGACCGGACCGCTCGGCGACCCGGTCGACGCCGAGTACGGCTTGACCGCCGACGGCCTGGCGATCGTCGAGATGGCCCAGGCGAGCGGCCTCGGCCTCGTCGGCCCCAAGAACGACCCGCTCCGCGCGTCGACCCGCGGCACCGGTGAGCTCCTCGCCGCGGTGGCGCGCAGCGGAGCCAAGCGGGCGCTCGTCGGTGTCGGCGGCAGCGCCACCACCGACGGTGGACTCGCCGCGCTCGAGGCGCTGGGCTGGTCGCTCGGCGGTCTCGACGTCACCGTCGCGTACGACGTCACGACCACCTTTGTCGACGCCGCCGCGCTCTACGGTCCCCAGAAGGGCGCGACCGCGGCGCAGGTCGAGCTGCTCCGTCGGCGCCTGGCGCGGGTGGCGGTCGAGTACGAACGGCGCACCGGTGTCGACGTGACCACCCTCGACGGCGCGGGCGCGGCCGGTGGTCTCGCCGGCGGTCTCGCCGCGATCGGCGCTCGTCTCGAGCCCGGCTTCGAGGTCGTCGCCGCCGAAGCCGGTCTCGAGGAAGCACTCGACGGAGCCGACCTCGTCGTGACCGGCGAAGGGCGCCTCGACGTGACCAGCTTCGCCGGGAAGGTGGTCGGCGGCGTGCTCGAGTGGGCCGGTGAGCTCGGCGTCGCGCACCGCGCCGTCATCGCGGGTCAGGCGACGGCCGAGGCCCGCGACGAGCTGTCGGTGGCCGGTCCGGCGCAGCTCCTCGTCCTCACCGACCGGGTCTGGCAGGCCGGCGAAGCGTTCGCGCGCGCCGCGGTGCTCGTCGAAGAAGCCGCGATCGAAGCCGGCCGGGCCGCGCTCGACCCCGGCGCTACGCGCTCAGCTCCCGACCGAACTTCGCCTGGTACGCCGGAACGCTGACCATCGGAGGACACTCCCGAACCGGGACGGGAACGAAGTCCGGCTCGGCTCGCTCGAAGCGCGCCAACGCGCTCGACACATCCACCGGAGCCACGCCGGCTCGACGCAACCCGGTCAGCAGGACCGCCATCGCCTGGGGGGCGAGCTCGTCGAGCGAGCGGTTCCGGTGCTCCCGCACGCCGAGGTCCCGCTGCGCGATGGCGTCGACGCCGAACCGGTCGGCGAGGTCGATGAGCAGCCCGAGCTCGACGCCCCAACCCTCAACGAACGGCACCACCTCGAGCAGCTCGCGGCGACCGGCGTACTCACCCCCGAGGGGCTGTCGCACCGACGCCAGCTCCGGGAACAGCGCGCACAGGAGGGGGCGAGCGACCAGCTCGTTGACCCGGCCCCCACCCGTCGGGGCTCCGCCCAGCGGCCGCTGGTAGTACCCCTTGACGAACCCGACCGTCCGGTCGGTGAGGAGCGGCTCGAGGAGGCGGGTGACGAAGTGGGGCCCGAAGGTCCGCAGGTCGGCGTCGAGGAAGCACACCAGGTCACCCTCGGCGGCGTACAGGGACTTCCAGAGCGCGTTGCCCTTCCCTTCGCCCACGGTGAGGTCGGGGAGAACCTCGGCGACGGCGTGGACCTGGCCGCCCGCGAGGCGGGCCTGCTCGGCCGTGGCGTCGGTCGAGCCGTCATCGAGGACGAGGACCTCGTCGACCAGACCTGCCTGCTCCATCAGCTCGCGACGGACGGTGGCGACGATCGGACCGATCGTGGCCTCCTCGTCGCGGGCCGGGAGGCACACCGAGACCCGGACGCCGAGGCGGCGCTTGCGAGCGGCGAGATCGTCGGCGTCGGGCCCCATACCGACTGGCAGATTACGAGACCCGGCGGCTACTGTCTCCGTCTAGTACGCGCTCATCGAGAGCGGCCGAGGGACAGGCCCGTTGACGCCGCGGCAACCAGCTGCTGACCCCAGGGACAGGAGCCAGGTGCCAATGCCTGACCGATGAGCAGCCAAGAGCGGTTCCTCCGCTCGAGGCGCTCGAGGGCGCGTCGAGAGCAAGGTGGCCCCCGGGTCACCCCAGAGAGAGGAACCCATGGCTCACGTACGCGCTCTGCAATGCCGTGAATGCGGCCGCACCTACGACATCGCCCCCCACTACTCGTGCGAGTGGTGTTTCGGCCCCCTCGAGGTGGCCTACGACTACGACGCGGTGGCGACCTCGGTCACCCGCGAGAGCATCGCGGCGGGACCACCGACGCTGTGGCGGTACGCCGACCTGCTGCCGGTGGGCCCGACCGACGGCGGACTCCCTGTCGGGTTGACGCCCCTCGTCCGCGCCGACCGGCTCGCCGAGGAGCTCGGGCTCGGTGAGGTCTGGGTCAAAGACGACACCCGCAACCCGACCAACTCGTTCAAGGACCGGGTCGTCGCCGTCGCCCTCGCCAAAGCCCTCGACTTCGGGCTCAAGACGATCGCCTGCGCGTCGACCGGGAACCTCGCCAACGCTGTCGCCGGGGCCGCGGCCCGGGCGGGGCTGCCCAGCTACGTGTTCGTCCCCGCCGACCTGGAGCCGGCCAAGGTCCTGACCACCGCGGTGTACGGAGCGAACGTCGTCGCGGTTGACGGGACCTACGACGACGTGAATCGGCTGTGCGGCGAGCTCGCGACCGAGCATCCGTGGGCGTTCGTGAACGTCAACGTGCGGCCGTTCTACGCCGAGGGGTCCAAGACCCTCGCCTTCGAGACCGCGGAGCAGCTCGGCTGGCAGGCCCCCGACCATGTCGTGATCCCGGTCGGCAGCGGGTCGTTGCTCACCAAGATCCACAAGGGGTTCCAAGACCTGGTGCGGGTCGGCTTGCTCGACGACGCCTCGGTGCGGATCTCGGGGGCGCAGGCCGCCGGGTGCAGCCCCGTCGCCACCGCGTTCGCGGACGAGAGTGACACCATCCGTCCGGTCAAGCCCGCGACGATCGCCAAGTCCCTCGCCATCGGCAATCCCGCCGACGGCTACTACGCCCTCGACACCGTGCGGAGCACCGGCGGCGCGGTCACCGCCGTCGACGACGACGAGATCATCGACGGGATCCAGCTCCTCGCCCGCACCGAAGGCATCTTCGGGGAGACCGCGGCCGGGGTGACGATCGCGTCGCTGCGACGACTCGCGGCCGAGGGTGTTGTGCGGCCCGACGAGCGCGTCGTCGTGTACGTCACCGGCCACGGCCTCAAGACCCTCGACGCGGTGGCTCCCCACGTCGGCCCGACCGCCACCATCCAGCCCACCCTCGACGCGTTCCGGAGCGCGTTTCCTGGGACGACCGAAGGCTGAGCGTGGCCTGCACCGTCCGTATCCCCACCCAGCTCCGCACCCTCTCGGGGGGCGCGTCGGAGATCGCGGTCGCCGGCGACACCGTCGCCGAGGCGCTCCAAGCCCTCGACGCCGCCCACCCCGGCTTCGGGGAGCGGCTCTTCGACGAGGGCGGTTCCCTGCGCCGGTTCGTCAACGTGTTCGTCGCCGAGGAGGACATCCGCTTCCTCGACGGGGTGGACACCAAGCTGCCCGACGGGACCGTCGTGAGCATCGTGCCCGCCGTCGCCGGAGGTTGACCCCGCTCCGACTCGGGAGCGCCTGACTTAGAGGGGCTCCACGAACGTCAGGCGCGCCACGTCGACCGGGACGGTCTGCTCGCCACCGCCGTCGCCGCCTCGGACCCGGACCCCGGCGGCCCCGGCTTCGACCACGGACGCCTCGGCGCCCGGGATCAATCCCGCCCCCGCCAGGAGTGCCAGCGCCCGATCGTCGAGCTCGATCTTCTCGCTGATGCGCCGCACCCGGACCCGGCCCGGTTGGGCCGAGGCCAGCGGCACGGTCACGACCGGCTCCACCGAGTGGGACGAGCCGGGGATGGGGTTGCCGTGCGGACACGTCGCGGGGTCGCCCAACAGCTCGACCAGCTTGGCCTCCACGTCGGCCGAGATGGCGTGCTCCCACCGGTCAGCCTCCCGGTGCACCTTCTCCCACTCGAGGCCGATGACGTCGAC
>DAIMHT010000054.1:0-8303 GCA_036723155.1 Actinomycetota bacterium | reverse complement strand
GCGGTCGAGGTCGAAGGGCTGGTCAAGCGGTTCGGGGACTTCACCGCGGTCGACGACGTGTCGTTCACGGTGCAGCCCGGAGAGCTGTTCGGGTTCCTCGGCCCGAACGGGGCGGGCAAGACGACCACGATCTCCATCCTCTGCACCCTGCTCAAGCCGAGCGGCGGCGTCGCGCGAGTGGCCGGGCACGACGTGGCCCTCGAGCAGGCCGCGGTGCGGTCCAGCATCGGCCTGGTCTTCCAGGAGGTGACCCTCGACGACTACCTGACCGGAGCCGAGAACCTCCGGTTCCATGCCGTGCTCTACGGCGTCCCGCCCTCGCAGGTCCGGGACCGGACCCGGCCGCTCCTCGAGATGGTCGGGCTCTCGGACCGGGCCGATCAGCAGGTCCGCTTCTACTCCGGCGGGATGAAGCGGCGCCTCGAGATCGCCCGCGGGCTCCTGCACGCGCCCCGGGTGCTGTTCCTCGACGAGCCGACCATCGGCCTCGACCCCCAGACCCGCAAGCACATCTGGGACTACGTCGACACGCTGCGCGGCCGCGAGTCCACCACCATGTTCCTCACGACCCACTACATGGACGAAGCCGAGCGGTGCGACCGCATCGCGATCATCGACCACGGCCGCATCGTCGCCATCGACACCCCGGACGCGCTCAAAGCCTCGGTCGGGGACGACACGGTGACGGTCTCCACCGGCGACGACGCCGCCGCCAGCGAAGCGTTGCGGGCCGGGCTCGGGCTGGAGACCGACCTGACCGACGACGGCGTCCGGTTCCGGGTCCCGGACGGGGAGAAGTTCGTCCCCCGCCTGTTCGACCACCTCCCCGCGGGGGTGCGCAGCGTCAACGTGCGCCGCCCGAGCCTCGACGACGTCTTCATGGAGTACACCGGCCATGACCTGCGCGACGCCGACGCCGGCACCGCGGACCAGTTCCGCATGAACGCCATGGTCCGCGGGTTTCGGAGAACCTGATGGCCGACACGCTGCTCCCGGCCGTCACGGCCACGACCCCCATCACGCACCGAGAGGGGCCGCTCGTCCGCAACGCGCGAGCCGTCGTCATGGTGTGGATCCGCGATCTCATCCGCCTCAAACGCACCCCGACCCGGATCGTCACCGGCATCGCGCAGCCGCTGCTGTTCCTCTTCGTCCTCGGCGCCGGGCTCCAACATCTCATCGGCACCCAACGCGCCGGCGGCGTCGACTATCAGCAGTACCTGTTCCCGGGGATCCTCGCCATGTCGGTCCTCACCTCGGCGCTGTTCTCGGCGATCGCGATCGTGTGGGACCGCGAGTTCGGGTTCATGCGCGAGATGCTCGTCGCACCGGTCTCCCGAGCGTCGCTGGTGTTCGGCAAGGCGCTCGGCGGCGGCTCCGTGGCCGTCGTCCAGGGTGTCATCCTCGTCGTCGTCGCCCCCCTCGTCGGGGTGGACCTGACCGTCGGCCGGTTCTTCGCCATGCTCGGGTTCCTGCTGCTCCTCGCGTTCGCGCTCACCGCGTTCGGGATCGTGATCGCCAGCCGGATGCAGCGCATGGAGAGCTTCCAGATGGTCATGGCGCTCGTCCTCCAGCCGATGCTGTTCCTCTCCGGGGCGATCTTCCCGCTGGTCGCGTTGCCCAAATGGCTCGGGGTCATCACCCGCATGAACCCGGCCACCTACGGGATCGACGCCATCCGACGGGTCCTGTTGCCCCACATCGCGCCGCTCACGATCTCCACCTGGACCGTCCCGCTGTGGGCCGATGCGCTGTTCACGCTGATCTTCGGGGTCTTGATGCTGGCGCTGGCGGTGCGGCTGTTCGCCAAGACGGAGTAGAAATCGGTCATGGAGGGCACCAACCGTCAGCTCCGACTCGCGTGCCGTCCCGCGGGGATGGTCGACGGCGACACGTTCGAGCTGGTCGAGGAGCCGCTCCGCGAGCTCGCCGACGGCGAGTTCCTCGTCCGTGCCGCCTACCTCTCGATCGACCCGACGAACCGGGTCTGGATCCGGGAGGAGCCGAGCTATCTGCCGCCGGTCGGGATCGGTGAGGTGATGCGGGGCGGCGCCGCCGGGGCCGTCGTCGAGTCCCGCAACGACGCCTACCCGGTCGGCACGAGCGTGCTCGGGCTCCTCGGATGGCAGGAGTACGCGATCTGCGGTCGGGACGTCATGGCCAACGCGGTGCCCCCGGGCGTGCCCCTCCAGCACATGATGAGCGTGTACGGAACGACCGGGATCACCGCCTACTTCGGGATGCTCGAGGTCGCGGACCCGAAGGAGGGCGAGACGGTCGTCGTGTCCGGTGCGGCCGGCGCCACCGGCTCCATCGCGGGTCAGATCGCCAAGATCCGCGGCAGTCGCGTGATCGGCATCGCGGGCACCGACGAGAAATGCCGTTGGCTCACCGACGAGCTCGGCTTCGACGCCGCGATCAACTACAAGACCGAAGACCTCGGTGCCCGACTCGACGAGCTGTGCCCCGACGGCGTCGACGTCTTCTTCGACAACGTCGGCGGTGCCACCCTCGACACCCTCCTGCGTCGCCTCGCGCTCGGCGCCCGCATCGCGCTCTGCGGCGCGATCTCGACCTACAACGAGGACGAGACCCCACCCCCGATCCACTGGTACATGAACCTGGTCGTGAAGCGGGCTCGCATGCAGGGCTTCTTGGTCGTCGACTACCTCGACCGGTTCGGCGAGGCGGTCCTCCAGCTGGTGCAGTGGGTCAGCGAGGGTCGCATCAAATGGCGCGACCACGTCGTCGACGGCCTCGACCAGGCCCCGGGCGCGCTCAACATGCTCTTCACCGGCGAGAACACCGGCAAGCTCATGGTCCGGGTGGGTCCCGATCCCACCGCGTGACGACCCCGGTAATCTCTGACGACCCGTCAGATGGGGTGGCCGCCGGCGTCGGCGGCAGGGGAGGAGACCCGGTGTCGTCGACCGAGACGCCCACGATTCCCATGATCATCAGCGTCGACGATCATGTGGTGGAGCCGGCCCACGTCTGGCAGCGCTGGCTCCCCGAGCGGTTCCGGGACGCCGGGCCCCGCGTCGAACGCCGCGGCCTCGCCGGGCTCCGGATGGTCGGGCCCGCCATCTACGAGCACGAGTTCGACGACGACGCGCCGCCGTGCGACATCTGGTTCTACGAGGACCTCATCGTCCCCCTCAAGCGCCACATCGCCGCGGTCGGGTTCGATCGTGACGACATGACCCTCTCGCCGATCACCTACGACGAGATGCGAGACGGCTGCTACGACCCGAAAGCCCGAGTCGACGACATGCTCGTCAACCATGTGGACGCGTCGCTGTGCTTCCCGACCTTTCCCCGGTTCTGCGGGCAGACCTTCCTCGAGGCCAACGACAAGGACCTCGCAATGGCGTGCGTCGTCGCTTACAACGACTGGATGGTCGACGAGTGGTGTGGCGACAGCGACGGCCGGCTGATCCCGCTGCCCATCGTCCCCCTGTGGGACGTCGACGCGTGCGCGGCCGAGGTGCGACGCAACGCCGCTCGGGGAGTCCACGCGGTGTGCTTCAGCGAGATCCCGCCGCATCTCGGGTTGCCCAGCATCCATTCCGGGGCGTGGGATCCGTTCCTCGCCACCTGCGCGGAGACGGGCACCGTCGTCTGCATGCACATCGGATCGTCGTCGAAGATGCCGGCCACGTCGTCCGACGCGCCGCCCGCGGTGCAAGCCACCCTGTCGTTCGGAAACGCCATGGCGTCGATGAGCGACTTCCTCTTCTCCGGTGTGCTGGTCCGCTACCCCGACCTGCGGCTCGCGTACTCCGAGGGCCAGATCGGCTGGATCCCGTACATCCTCGAGCGTGCCAACGACGTCTGGCAGGAGCATCGGGCGTGGGGCGGCGTCCGCGACCGTGTCCCCGAGCCGCCGTCGACCTACTACTACCGGCAGATCTTCGGCTGCTTCTTCCGCGACCAGCACGGCCTCAAATCCCTCGACGAGGTCGGGATCGACAACATCACGTTCGAGACCGACTACCCGCACACCGACTCCACGTGGCCCCACACCAAGGAGGTCGCGGAGAAGATGTTCTCGGGGCTCGACGACGAGGCCATCTACAAGATCTGCCGCGGCAACGCCATCCGCATGCTCAGCCTCCCGCCCGACTAAGGCACCATTGGCGTCGTGAGCGATTCGCTGCGCGGCCGGCTGCTCGTGGCGACCCCCGACCTGGCGGACCCGAACTTCTTCCGCACCGTGGTGCTCGTCCTCGAGCACAGCGACGACGGGGCGCTCGGCGTCGTCCTCAACCGGCCCTCTCCCGGCACCGCCGTCGAGGACCCGCTCCCGGCGTGGGCTCCCCTCGCGGTCGACCCGCCCGTGATCTTCGTCGGCGGCCCCGTCCAACCGCAGGCCGCGATCGGTCTCGCCCGCCGAGCCGATCAAGGCGAGCCCGACGGGTTCGCGCCCCTGTCCGACGAGCTCGGCACGGTCGACCTCGAACGTCATCCCACCGCGGTCGCGCCACGCGTCGACCGGCTCCGAGTGTTCGCCGGCTACTCGGGATGGGGACCGAACCAGCTCGAGCAGGAGCTCGAAGCCGGCGGCTGGTTCGTCGTCGACGCGGATCCATCCGACCTCTGGACCGCCGACCCCGACACGCTCTGGCGCGTCGTCCTTCGCCGCCAGCGGGGCAAGGAGCGGCTCTTCGCCGAGTTCCCGCTCGACGCCAGCCTCAACTAGGCGGGGCGCCGAGCGTCGCTCGGAACCAGCGCCGGGTCCGCCCCGCGGCGGTCACCGCCCGGGCCACGGTCGTCGCCGCACGCGCCACGACCCGAGGCGATCCCGGCGCGGCGCCGTCGACCAGGTCGTTCCAGAAGATCGACCATCCCCCGGCGATCAGACGCCCGAGACCGGGCGCGGTGATGGTCCGCGCCACCATCGACACCATCCGCGGGCGGGGCAGCAACGCGGCATGGAAGGGCGCGGTCGCGGATTGGTACGGCACGTCCCGGGTCGACAAGTACCGCCGGTACCGACGGGCGGCGCCGGTGGGCCCGGCGAGCACCGCCTCCGCGGCCGCACGACCACTGCCCATCGCCTGCGAGATGCCCTCGCCCTGCAGCGGGTTCACGAGACCGGCGGCGTCTCCGACGAGCAGGACCGGACCGGCGGCCGGGTTCGTGCCGACCATGCCGAGCTTCAGCCACCCGCCGAGCATTGGGCGCTCGGAGTCCGGGACGGCCGGGAAGATGCCCCGCCCGACCATCTCGTCGACGAACTGGGGCCAGAGCCGGGTCGCCAACGACCCCGCCGAGCGGTCCGCCAGCACGCCACACCCGAGCCCCACGTTCGACCGCCCATCGGGGCCGGGGAACACCCATCCGTAACCGGGAAACGCGTGTCGCTTCGTCGGCTCCCACAAGATGATCTGTGGGAGCTCGACCGGTTCCTCGAGGTAGGTGCGGACGGCGAAGCCCCACAGGACCCGCCCGGAGTCGACGAGGCCCGCTGCGCTCGCCACCGAGCTGGTCGCCCCGTCGGCGCCGATGACGACATCGGCCCGCAGCGTCTCACCGGTCGAGAGGGAGAACCCGCCGAGCCCGCCGGCACCTTCGACCGGCTGCGCGGCCCGGCCGTAGAACGGGACGGCTCCAGCGTCGAGCGCGGCCTCGTGCAACACCCGGTCGAACTCGTGTCGGGGCACCGCGAGCGCGTGGTCGGGGTAATCGACGCCGTCCCGGCACGGCAGCCGCACCGCCCGCGCCGGCCCCACGACCAGCATGTCACCGACCCGAATGGCGCCCGGGACCTGCACCCCGATCTCGTCGAGCAGCCGGACACCTCGGGGTCCGACGAGGTCCCCGCAGGCCTTGTCGCGAGGGAACGACACCTTGTCGACCAGCGCCACCCGGGCGCCGCCCCGGGCCAACACCAGCGCCGCGACGCTGCCCGCCGGCCCGGAGCCCACCACGACGACATCGAACGAGCCGTTCACCCGACGGGCTGCCCTGCGCCCTACGCTCGGCGTCCGACGCGAGGAGCGACGTTGATGCTGGCCGGCCCACCCTCGGATCCGAATCGGTTCGCCCAGGACCTGTTCACGGGCCTCCCCCGCCGGTACGACCTGCTCGCCGAGGTCTTGTCGCTCGGCCAGAACCGGCGGTGGCGCCGCGCGATGGTGGACCGCATCGTACCGGCCGGTCCCGGCCACGTTCTTGACGTGGCCAGCGGGACCGCGGGCGTCGCGCTGCAGATCGAGCGTCGAACCGGCGCGGTCGTCACCGGTGTGGACCTCACCGAGGCCATGCTGCGCCGCGGCCAGGCGAACGTTCGCTCCGCCGGTGTCAGCGACCGGGTGTCACTGGTCGGGGGGCGCGCCGAGCAGCTCCCGTTCCCCGACGCGACGTTCGACGCCCTGACGTACACCTACCTGCTGCGGTATGTCGCCGACCCGGCCGCGACGCTGCGGGAGCTGGCGCGGGTCGTGAAGCCGGGAGCGCCGATCGCCAGTCTCGAGTTCCACGTGCCGAGCAGCCGGTTCTGGCGGTTCTGGTGGACGGGATACACCCGGCTGGTGCTGCCCGCCGCCGGCAGCCTCGCCGGACGCGACTGGTACGAGGTCGGCCGATTCCTCGGCCCCAACATCACCGAGCACTACCGCCGGTTCTCGGTCGACGCCACCGTGGCCGCGTTGGAGGACGCGGGGCTGGTCGACGTCGGGGTCCGGACCATGAGCCTCGGCGGGGGAATCGTCATGTGGGGTACGAAGGGCGGTGGCTGACGACACGGGTCGCGCCGCGTTCTACGCGGCGCGCCCGGGCGGCTGGCGCGATTGGTGGACCGTGCTGCACCCGCCGTACACCGCGTGGCACCTGTCCTACGTCGCGATCGGCGCCGCGCTCGCCCCGCATCTCGACGGCGTCCGCCTGGGTGCCACCGTGCTGGCGTTCTTCGCCGCGATGGGCATCGGTGCGCACGCGCTCGACGAGCTCCACGGCCACCCCCTCGGCACCCGGATCCCGGACCGCGTCCTCATCGGAGCGAGCGTCGCCGGTGTCGTCGCCGCAGTCGCGTTGGGCGTCGCCGGTCTCGGTCGCGTCGGCCTCATCCTGGTCCCCTTCATCGTGGTCGGCCCCGTGCTCGTCGTCGCCTACAACCTCGAGCTCTTCGGTGGCCGCCTCCACACCGATGTCGGCTTCGCCCTCTCGTGGGGCGCGTTTCCCGTCCTGACCGCGTACGTCGCCCAAGCGGCCCAGATCGACGCCGCCGCGCTCCTCGGCGCCGCGGCGGCGTTCGCGCTCTCGTATGCCCAACGAAGCCTCAGCACCCCGGCGCGGCTGCTCCGCCGCCGGGTGCAGCACGCCGAAGGGCTGCTGACCCTCGACGACGGCGAGGTGCGGCCGATCACCACCGAGACGCTGCTCGGGCCGCTCGAGCGCACCCTGCGCGCCCTGGCGTGGACCGTCGTGCTGCTCGCGGCCGCCATGGTGAGCGCGCGGCTGTGGTGACGCTCACGCTGAGGACCGGAACACCAGCCACCGACGGCCGGTTGCCTCTCACAACCGTCGAGAGGAGCCGAGATGGCGGAAGACCAGCGGGGCCGAGTCCGGGTCGAGCCGGGCTCGAAGCGAATCCGGGCCTACCTCGGCGGTGAGCCGGTCGTCGACACGACCCACCCGATGCTCGTCTGGGAGACCCCGTATTACCCGGCCTATTACTTCCCGAGCGACGACGTCCGCCCCGATGTCCTGAAGCCGTCCCTGAAGACCGAGCATTCACCGAGCCGGGGCGACGCCGAGTACTTCGACGTCGTCGTCGGGCCCACCGTGGTCGAGAACGCCGCCTGGCGCTACCCAGAGTCGCCGCTCGAGGCGCTGCGCGGCCTCATCCGTCTCGACTGGAACGCCATGGACGCATGGTTCGAAGAAGACGAGGAGGTGTTCGTCCACCCCCGCAACCCCTACACGCGCATCGACGCCTTGCCGAGCTCGCGCCACGTCGAGGTCATCGTCGACGGGGTCACCGTCGCCGACAGCACCCACCCGACGGTGCTCTTCGAGACCGGCCTTCCGCCCCGCTACTACCTGCCGAAGGTGGATGTCCGGTTGGACCTGCTGCGCGAGTCACCGACGACGTCCGCCTGCCCGTACAAGGGCTTCGCCCGCTACTGGTCGGTCGACACCGGCACGAGCGTCGCCGAGGACCTGGTGTGGTCCTACCCGACCCCGCTGCCCGAGAGCGAGCCGGTCGCCGGCCTCGTCTGCTTCTACAACGAGAAGGTCGACCTGCGCGTCGACGGCCAGCTCCAGGAGCGACCCAAGACCCCGTTCTCCTGACCGGG
>DAIMHT010000053.1:0-8355 GCA_036723155.1 Actinomycetota bacterium | reverse complement strand
GTCGAGTCGGAGTGCGGGTAGTCGCACTCCCAGGTGATGTTGTCGATCCCGATCCGATGCCGGTCCTCGACACCGGACCGGTCGCTGATGAAGCAGAACGTGAAGTGGTCGAGCGCGACCTCGCTCGGGAGGCGGTCGCCGAAGTCCTGGTGGGTCCAGAAGCGGTGCTGCTGGTAGACGTAGTCGATGCGCTCCAGCCAGTACGGGATCCAACCCGTGCCGCCTTCCGAGAGCGCGAACTGGATCTTGGGGAACTTGCGCAGCACCTGGGACCAGAGCAGGTCGGTGGCGGCCTGCATCGTGTTCAGCGGCGTCAAGGTGATCATGATGTCGATCGGTGCGCCCGGCGCGACCTCGATCGTGGTCGACGACGAACCGATGTGCAGGCAGATCACGGTCCCTTCGTCTTCGCAGGCGGCGAAGAACGGATCCCAGTGGTCGCCGAAGATGTGGGGCCAACCGAGCTTGAACGGGTTCTCGGAGAAGGTCACCGCGTGGCAGCCCTTCTTGGCCACCCGGCGCACCTCGTCGGCCATGAGCTGGGGATCCCAGATCGGCGGGATCGACAGCGGGATGAACCGACCCGGGTACGTGCCGCACCACTCGTCGATGTGCCAGTCGTTGTAGGCGCGCAGCAGCTGCAGGCCGACGTCGAGATCCTTCGAGCGTGAGAACAGCTGACCGCAGAACTGCACGAAGCTCGGGAAGCACATCGAGCCGAGCACCCCGTTGCGGTTCATGTCTTGGACGCGCTCATGGATGTCGTAGCAGCCGTCGCGGATCATGTCGTACGACGTCGGCTCGATGTTGTATTCCTCGGGGGGACGTCCGGCGACCGCGTTCAGCCCGATGTTCGGGATCTCCGCGCCCTGGTACACCCACACGTCGGTGCCGTCGTCCTTGCGCACGCTGCGGGGCGCGAACTCCTTCCACCGGTCGGGCAGGTGGGCGTCGAAGAGCGTGGGTGGCTCCACGACGTGGTCGTCGACGCTGACCAGGATGAGGTCTTCGGCAGTCGGCATGCGGCGCTCTCGCTCCCTGATCGCGATCAAACTGACGTCAACGTCAGCCTACGTCGCTCCGGGTAGCCTCGTTGTCGACCGAGGGGGAGAGGCGTGCACGACATCGATTGGGGCTATTTCGCGTTGGCGCTGGCCCGTGTGTGGCTGGGGATCATGATCTTCGCCCACGGGTGGCGCCACCTCCACGTCACCCGGGCGGGGCCGGGCATCGCGAACTGGTTCGAAGGGCTCGGGCTCAAGCCCGGTCCGGTTCACGCCTGGAACGTCACCCTCACCGAGCTCGGCGTCGGCGTGGTGCTCATCCTGGGCTTCCTCACCCCGGTCTCGTACGGTGCGCTGGCCTCGCTGATGCTGGTGGCCGCGATCACCAACCACCGCAAGAACGGCTTCTTCATCAACAACAAGCCCGAGGGCTGGGAGTACGTCGTGACCGTCGCGGTGGTGAGCGTCGCGCTCGGCGCGCTGGGACCGGGGAACTGGTCCCTCGATCACGCCTTCGGGTTCTCGTTCCCCTTCGAGACCGGGAACGCGTTGCTGATCACTGCCGTCGTCGCCATCGGAGGCACGGCCGCGTTCCTGGCCGCGTTCTGGCGGCCCCCGCGCGACGCGACGTGATCCCTACGGGCTCGCGGTCACGCCGGCGCTGACGAGCTCGTCGACGAGACGCGGGACCACGTCGTGCCAGTCGCCGACGATCCCGATGTCGCAGGCGCCGAACACGAGGGCGTCGGGTGATTCGTTGACGGCCAGGATCGTCCCGGCCGCCCGGACCCCGACCAGATGGTTGAACTTGCCGCTGAGACCGACCGCGACGTAGAGGTTCGGCGCGATGGTGCGCCCGGTCAGCCCGACCTGGCGGGCCCGGGGCTGCCAGCCCTTGTCCGTCACCTTGCGGGTGGCGGCGAGCTCGGCGCCGAGGATGTCCAGCAGGGGTGCCAGCGCCGGGTACTCGGCGGGGTCGACGCCGGCGCCGACGCCGACCACGGCGTCGGCCTCGGCGAGCGTGTCGATGTCGTCGTCCCGGGTGCGGTTCCGAACCTGGAGCCGGGACCGGCGGGGGACGGCCATGGATCGGGTCTCGATCGTGGTGGCCGAGCGGGGGCTGAGGAGCGGCAGGACCCCGGCGCGCACAGTTGCGAGCTGGACCGGCGACGCGGCCGTGATCGCGGCGACGAGCTGACCACCGAACGCCGGTTTCCAGGCGACGAGTCGACCGTCGTCGCCGACCTCGAGCTCCACCGCGTCGCCGGTCAGGCCGGCGCCGAGGTGCGCGGCGGCGCGCGCCGCGACCTCACGTCCCCACGCGGTGCTCGTGGCCAGGACCGCCCACGGGGCCGCGATTTGGGCCCAGCCGGCGACCGCGCCGGCGACGTCTTCCTCGACCGTTGATCCCTCCAGGTGCACCGCGGCGTCCGCGCCCCACGACGCCAATGTCGCCGGCTCCGGCGGCTCGACGCAGAGCGCGACCGCGTGCCCGTCGATCCCGACCGCGAGCCGGGCCGCGGCACCGAGGAGCTCCCGGGTGACCTGGGACCGGTCCGGCTCGACGACGACCGCGACCGCGTCGCCGCGCTCGCCTTGGAGCGGTGGCACCGTCTCGGACCGTTCGCCCCGCGCGTTCGGCGCGAGGGCCTCCCGCTCGACGAGCCGGTCGACGGCCCGGCGGACCTGCTCGGTGACGGGGCCCTCGAGCACCGTCCGGTCGCGCTCGACAGCGTGGACCCGGACCGTCCCGACCCGGGTCGGGCTCGCCGCCTCACCCCAGGGGCCGTCCCCGAGGTCCGCGGCGGTCACGGTGCGGAGCAGCTCGGACGGGACCGTGGCCCGGCCGGCGGGATCGACCTTGCACGGGTCGATGAGGCGCTCGGCGCACGACACGACCGCGGGAAGACCGACCTCAACCTGCGCGAAGCCGTCGTCGTGCTCACAGCGGATGTGCACGGTGGCGCCCTGCAGGCTGAGGTAGCGCGCCCCGGTCGCGAACGGCAGTCCGAGCAGCTCCGCCAGCTCCGGCCCCACCTGGCCGGTGTCGGCGTCGACGGAGTTCCGTCCGGTCAACACGAGGTCGAAGCCACCCTCACGTTCGATCGCGGCCGCGAGCGCCCGGGCTGTCGCGAGGGTGTCCGAACCCGCGAACACCGGGTCGGTGATGAGCACACCGTCCGCGATGACGTCCTGCTCGGTCGCCCACGCGATCGCCTCGCGCAGCGTGTCCTCCGCCGCGGGCGGTCCGAGGGTCAGGACCGTCACCGTTCCGTCCCCGACCGCCGCCGCGAGCTCACAGGCCTGCGACACCGCGCGTCGACAGTACGGGTTCATCTCCAGATCCAGGCCCTCGCGGCGCAGCCGCCCGTCGGGCCCGAGCTCCATCTCCTCGAACGCGGGGATCTGCTTCACCAGGGCGGCGATTCGCATGGCCGGCGCAGCGTACGCTGTCGCAGGCTCCGACCAGAACGAGAGGCCATGCCGACCCGCGAAGCCGTCATCGTCGACACTGTCCGCACCCCGATCGGGAAGCGCAAGGGCGCGCTCGCGGGCTGGCATCCGACCGACCTGCTCGGGCACACCCTCCGGGCCCTGCTCGAACGACACGATGTCGACCCCGGGCTCGTCGACGACGTCGTCGGCGGCTGCGTGACCCAGGCCGGTGAGCAGGGGTGCAACGTCACCCGCAACGCCTGGGTCGCGGCGGGACTGCCGTGGCACGTGCCGGCGACCAGCGTCGACCGTCAATGCGGGTCGTCGCAGCAGGCCATGCACTTCGTCGCCCAAGGTGTCATCGCCGGCGCGTACGACCTCGCCATCGCCTGCGGTGTCGAATCGATGACTCGCAGCCCGATGTCGAGCAACGCGCGTGGCGGCATCGGCCCGTTCAGCCCCGCGTTCCTCGAGGCGTGCAACGGCGTCCTCGGGATCCAGTTCTGGGTCGCTCAGGTGCTCGCCGACAAGTACGGGATCTCTCGGGACGACATGGACGAGTTCGCTTTGGAGAGTCATCGGCGCGCGGCGCAGAACACGGACTCGGGATGGTTCGCCGACGAGATCGTCCCCGTCCCCCGGCGCGACGCCGACGGCAACCCGATCGACGGGCTCGTCACCGCCGACGAGGGGATCCGTCGCGACACGTCTCTCGAGACCCTTCACAGCCTCGCGCCGGCGTGGGTCTCCGACGACCAGCCCGCCCCCGAGATCACCGCCGGGAACTCTTCGATGATGAGCGACGGCGCGGCCGCGATGCTGATCGCCGACCGCGACACCGCCGAGCGTCTCGGGCTTCCGATCCGGGCCCGGTTCACCCACTTCGCGGTCCTCGCCGACGACCCGGTGCTCGTCTTGTCGGCACCGAACCCGGTCACGCGACGGCTCCTCGAGCGCTCCGGGCTGTCCATCGACGACTTCGACGCCATGGAATGCAACGAGGCGTTCGCATCGATCGCGCTCATGTGGGCCACGGAGTTTCGTCCCGACCCGGCGCGGTTCAACCCTCGGGGTGGCGCCATCGCCCTCGGCCATCCGCTCGGTGCCAGCGGCGTGCGGATCATGACCACCCTGCTCCACGATCTCGAGAGCACCGGTGGCCGCTACGGCTTCCAGACCATGTGCGAGGGTGGCGGACAAGCCAACGCGACCGTGGTCGAGCGCCTCGGCTGACGGCGCGTGATCGAGCTGCGGGCCGGCGCGGCCCGCCTCACCTTCGACGAGAGCCACGGCGGCCGCGTCGAGCGTCTCACGGTCGACGGCTTCGATCTCCTCGTCCCACCGGAGCTCGACGACCACAACTACGGGATGTTCCCGATGGCCCCGTGGGCGGGCCGGATCCGTCACGGCCGGTTCCGGTTCGGGGACACCGACTACACCGTGCCGTGCAACCACCCGCCCCACGCCATTCACGGCATCGCCCGTGACCGACGCTGGCAGATCGACCAGTCCTCCGGCACTGCCGCGGTCGCATCAGTGGCGCTCGACGCCCCGTGGCCCTTCGGAGGTCGAGTCGTCCAGCGGCTCGAGCTCAGCCCCGATGCCCTGCAGCTCACGATGGAGGTTCACGCCGCCGGCCGTGCGATGCCCGCGACGGCGGGATGGCATCCCTGGTGGAACCGGCTCCCGACCGCGACCGGCGAACCCCTCGAGGTCGAGCTCCACGCCGACCTCATGTACGCCCGCGACGACGAGGGGATCCCCACCGGCGAGCTGATCCCGGTCCACGCGCCGCCGTGGGACGACTGCTTCACCGAGCTCGGGACACCCGCCGCCGTCCTCACCTGGCCCGGCGCCTACGCGGCGACGCTCGTCACCGACTGCTCCTGTCTGGTGGTATTCACCGAGCCCGAGCACGCCATCTGCGTCGAGCCCCAGTCCGGGCCGCCCGACGCGTTCAACCTCGACGAACCGGTGGTGACACCCGACACGCCGCTGCAGATCCACGCGACGGTTTCCTGGGTTCGGGCGGGGTAGGCCTCGACGCCGTGGGTACGCTTCCCGCGGTGGTCGCCGACGAGGAGCTCGCCGCGCTCGACGCGTACTGGCGAGCCGCGAACTATCTCACCGTCGGCCAGATCTACCTCGTCGACAACCCCCTGCTCCGAGAGCCGCTCCGACCGGAGCACATCAAGCCCCGCCTGCTCGGGCACTGGGGGACGTCACCGGGTCTGAGCCTGCTGTACGCCCACCTCAACCGGGTGATCCGGGCCCGCGACACCGACGTGCTGTACGTGACCGGTCCCGGGCACGGCGGCCCCGCGATCCTCGCCAACGTGTACCTCGAGGGCACCTACTCCGAGGTGTACCCCGACATCACCAGCAACGCCGACGGGATGCGTCGCCTGTTCCGCCAGTTCTCCACGCCGTACGGGGTGCCGAGCCACGTGAGCGTCCCGACACCAGGGTCGATCCACGAAGGCGGCGAGCTCGGCTACGCGCTCGTCCACGCGTTCGGCGCCGCGTTCGACAACCCCCAGCTCGTCGTGGCGTGCGTCATCGGGGACGGCGAGGCCGAGACCGGTCCCCTCGCCGGCTCCTGGCCGGGCATCAACTTCCTCAACCCAGCCCGGGACGGTGCCGTCCTGCCGATCCTGCACCTCAACGGCTACAAGATCTCGGGGCCGACGGTGCTGGGCCGAGCCGACGACGACGCGGTCGGCTCCATCCTCGCCGGGCACGGCTACGACGTGCACTTCGTCGAAGGTGACGACCCGACCCGGGTCCACCGCGCGCTGGCCGAGACCCTCGACCGTTGCTTCGACACGATCAGCGCCATTCAGGACGAGGCCCGGACCCGCGGCGTCGACGGCCGTCCCCGCTGGCCCGCGATCGTGCTGCGCACCCTCAAAGGCTGGACCGGCCCGAAGGTCGTCGACGGCGAACCGGTCGAAGGCACGTTCCGGGCGCACCAGGTCCCGATCCCGTCGCCGCGCGAGAACCCGGAGCATCTGCGGCTCCTCGAGGAGTGGATGCACTCGTATCGCGCCGAGGAGCTCTTCGACGCCGACGGCCACCTCAACGCCGACCTGGCCGGTCTCGCACCCCGCGGAGACCGGCGCATGGGCTCGAACCCGCACGCGAACGGCGGGCTCGTCCTGCAGCCCCTCGACCTTCCCGACTGGACCGCGTACGCCGTCCCCATCCCCAAGCACGGCGCCGAGCTCCAAGAATCCACCCGCCGTCTCGGCGAGATGCTCCGCGACGTCTTCGTCCAGAACCGCGACGCCGCCAACTTCCGGCTGGTCTGCCCCGACGAGACCAACTCCAACCGCCTCGGCGCGGTCTTTGACGTCACCGACCGGTGCTCCCTCGAGCCGACCATCCCGATCGACGACCACGTCAGCGCCGACGGCCGGGTGATGGAGATCCTGAGCGAGCACAACTGTCAGGGGTGGCTCGAGGGCTACGTCCTGACCGGGCGCCACGGGTTGTTCGCGACCTACGAGGCCTTCGCGATGGTGTCGGCGTCGATGCTCGTCCAACACGCGAAATGGCTCGAAGTCGCCGCGGACCTGCCGTGGCGGGTCCCGGTGGCCTCACTGAACGTGCTGCTGACCTCGACCTGCTGGCGCAACGACCACAACGGGTTCAGCCATCAAGGCCCCGGCCTCATCGACACGGTCATCACCAAGCGGGGCAACGTGGCGCGGATCTACCTGCCTCCCGACGCGAACTGCCTGCTCGCGGTGGCCGACCACTGCCTTCGCAGCCGCGACTGCGTGAACCTCATCGTCATCGACAAGCAGCCCCAGCCCCAGTGGCTGGACGTCGAGACCGCCCGCGACCACTGCCGGCACGGCGCGTCGGTGTGGGCCTGGGCCGGGTCGACCGCGACCGGCGACGACCCCGACGTCATCCTCGCGTCGGCCGGTGACATCCCGACCATGGAGCTCCTCGCCGCCGCCGACCTGCTGCACCAGCAGGTTCCCGAGCTCTCGCTGCGCGTCGTCAACGTCGTCGATCTCATGTCGCTGTTCACACCCAACCTGCACCCGCACGGCATGGATGCCGGCCGGTTCGTCGACCTCTTCACGAGCGACGGCGACGTCGTCTTCGCGTTTCACGGCTACCCCAGCGCGGTCCACAACGCGTTGCACGGACGCCCGAACGCGAGCCGGTTCCACGTCCGCGGCTACAACGAGGAGGGCACGACCACCACGCCGTTCGACATGGTCGTCCGCAACGGCATCAGCCGCTACCACCTCTGTCTCGAAGCGTTGAAACGGGCTCGCCGCTTCCCGCCCGACGGCGAGAGCCTCGTCACGTACTGCAACGCGCAGCTCAAGCGGCACCCGGGATACATCGCGCAGCATCTCGAGGACATGCCCGAGGTCCGTGATTGGCGCTGGTCGGGTCCGTGACCGAACCCGGCGCAGCGGTCATCCTCTGCGTGAACTGCGGATCATCATCCGTGAAGTGCGCCGTCTACGAGGTCGGTCCCGACCGTGAGGAGCAGCTCGCGGTGTCGAACGTCGACGGCTCCGGGCCCGACGCCCTCGACGAGGCCCTCCGGGTCGGCGATCCGTTCGCGGCGGCGCTGACCGGCGCCGGGCACCGAATCGTCCACGGCGGCCCCCGCCACTTCGAACCGGCCCGGATCGACGACGCCCTGATCACGGACCTCCGGGCCGCCACGCCCTTCGCGCCCCTGCACCTCCCGGCCGCCCTGGCCGGCATCGAAGCGGTCACCCGCCGCCATCCCGGTCTGGCCCAGGTCGCCTGCTTCGACACCGCGTTTCACCGCTCGATGCCCGAGACCGCGTGGCGGCTTCCGCTCCCGTCCGCCCTGAGCGAGGCCGGGGTACGGCGCTACGGGTTCCACGGCCTGTCGTACGAGTACCTCGTCGCCACG
>DAIMHT010000052.1:0-8477 GCA_036723155.1 Actinomycetota bacterium | reverse complement strand
GGGTGGGGGTGGGGCCGGCCCGCCGGTGTTTGGCCGGGGCGCGGGGCCGGGGCGAGGCGCGGTCGGGGTGGGACGATCCGAGCCACGCTCCGGCCCGGCCGGCGCGGCCGGTGCGGGGCGCGCGGTGTGCTCGGCGGGTGCGGGTGCCGCCCCGACGGGCTCCGGGGTTGGCATCCGGGTCGGACCGGTGGCGGGTTCCCGGCTCAGGCGGGCCTCTTGCTGCAGCGCCCGTTGGCGGACCGCCCGGTAGCGGGGCTCGCGTTCTTTGAGCCAGGCGAGGATCGGGGCCGCGACGAAGATCGACGAGTACGCCCCGGTGGCGAGGCCGACGAACAGGGCGACGGCGAAGTCCTTGAGCGCGGTGGCGCCGAACAGGCCGCTCCCGACGAACACCAGCGACGCGACGGGCAGCACCGCGACGAAGGAGGTGTTGAGCGACCGCATCAGCACCTGGTTCAGGGACCGGTTCACCATCTTGGAGTACGTGTCGGCCCGGTCGGTGCCGACGGTCGGGGTGTTCTCGCCGACCTTGTCGAACACGACGACGGTGTCGTAGAGCGAGAACCCGAGGATGGTGAGGAACGCGATGACGGTGGCGGGCACCACTTGGAAGCCGGTCACGGCGTAGACGCCGACCGTCAGGAGGATGTCGTGGATCACGGCGAGGATCGCGGCGAGGGCCATGCGCCACTCGAACCGGAACGTGAGGTACAAGGCGATCAACCCGAAGAACACCGCGAGGGCGAGGAGCGCCTTGCTCGTCACGGTGTCGCCCCAGGTGGCGCTCACCGCGACGGGGACGGACACGGTCCCGTAGCGTTGCAGCGCGCTCTGGACCTGGTCTCGCTTGGCGGTGCTCACCGAGGGGGTCTGCACCACGATCGACTGAGCGCCGTTGATGCGGTTGGTCTGGAGCGAGATGCTGGCGTCGGCCTGGCCCGCGGCGCGCAGGGTGTCTCGGACCGTGTTCACCGAGGGGGCGGTGGAGCCCTTGACGTTCACCGTGTACGACACCCCGCCGGTGAAGTCGATGCCGAGGTTCAAGCCGCCGACGACGAGCCCGATGACGGCGACGAGGAGCAGGCTGCCGGAGAGGAGCGCCCACCGCCACGAGCGCTCGATGAAGTTGAAGTTGTTCCGCTCGTGGAAGACGTCCGAGAGCGTGTTCCGGGCTCGTTTGACGCGCGTGACGGTGGCGGTCATGAGGTCACCGTCGGTGCGTCGAGGCCCGCGGCGATCCCGATCCCTCGCATGCGGACCAGGTTCGCCCGGCGGGCGAGGAGCGACACGAGCGGGTGCATGAAGAAGTAGGACACCACGAGGTCGATGATGGTGCTGAGCCCGAGGAACAGCGCGAAGCCCTTCACCGACCCGATCGCCAGGGCCCAGAGGGCTCCGGCACCGATGAGGGACACGAGGTCAGCGGCGAGGATGGTGCGCCACGACCGCGCGAAGCCACGGTCGACCGAGGACCGGACCGTGCGTCCGGTCTTCACTTCGTCTTTTAATCGTTCGAAGTACACGACATAGGAGTCCACGGTGATCCCGACCGAGACGATGATCCCCGTCACCCCCGACAGCGTGAGCGCCAGGTGCAGGCTCGGTCCGAGACCCGACACGAGCGAGTACAGCAGCGCGCCACTCACGCCGAGTCCGAGGATGACGACGAGCCCGAGCAGTCGGTAGTAGGCGATCATGTAGAGCGCGACGAGGATGAGGCCGATGAGACCGGCGGCGATGCCGGCGTTGAGCTGGTCGTTCCCGAGCGTCGGGGACACGTCCTGGGTGTTGATCTCCTTGAGCTGGACCGGCAGCGCCCCGTAGTTGATGACCGTGGCCAGGTCCGACGCCTCGCTGGGCGTGAAGTTGCCGGTGATCTGGACCGCGCCGGTGAACGACGCGGCTTGGAACGCGGGCGCGGAGTAGACGAGCCCGTCGAGGGCGATCGCGACCTCGTTGCGGGGTGCGGTCTGCCCGAACGACACCGACGCGAGCTTGTTGAACTTGGCGAGGCCGGCGCTCTTCAGGGACATGGACACGGCGTAGCCCTGGCCCTGCGCGAAGCTCGACGAGGCGCTGCTGACGTCGCTCCCAGTCAGCCCGCCGGGCAATCCGAGCGAGGTGGCAGGGTTCACCGGGCCGAGGAGCAGCCGTTGCTGGCTGTTGCGGATCGGGAGGACGACGCAGGCGCCCGTCTTGTCGCTGTCCACCGGGGTGGTCGGGATCGCCGCGCCGGTCTGGGAGAGCGCCGTGATCTGGGTGGCGTTGCACGACGCGATGGCCTGCAGAAGCGCCTGCTTGGTGGCCGGGCTGAGGGTCGTGGTGGTGGTCTTGCCCGCGCCGCTGATCACGCTGGCGGCGGGCACGTTGGCCAGCACCGGGCGGAACCGGAGCTGGGCGGTGCGCCCGACGAGTCGCAGCGCCTTCGCTCGGTCCTTCACCCCGGGGAGCTCGACGATGATGTCGTTGCCCTGGCGGCTGATGTTCGGCTCGGCGACGCCGAACGTGTTCACCCGGTTGTTGATGATGTTGAGGGTCTCGTCGAGCGACGACGACTTGAACTTGCCGACCGGGGCGTACGTGACCGAGATGCCGCCTTGGAGGTCGAGGCCGAGGACGGGGGCGTTCCCCGAGAGGATCGTGGCGCCCACCGCCGCGATGACGACGATGATCGAGGCGACGAGGTAGGTGCGGAGCCGGCGCATGCGTCAGGCGGTGTCGCCGTCGTCGGGGGCCCGGTCGTCGGGGGGCGTGTCGTCGAGCGCGGTGACGCGGCGGGCGATCGCGCCTCGGGCCACGCGGATCACGACCGTCGGGGCGATCTCGAGGCCGACGGTCTCGTCATCGAGGTCCCGGATGGTGCCGAGGATGCCGCCACTGGTGACGATCTCGTCGCCGGGCGCCAAAGTCGACACCAGGGCCCGGTGCGTCGCCATCTGGCGTCGCTGGGGGCGAACGACGAGCACGAAGAACGCCGCGACGAGGATGACGAGATAGACGACGATGATCATGCGGGCGCGATCTCTTTGGGAACTGGGCGATCGTAGCGGAGGTCCCCCGCCGTACCGTTTCGGTCGCGGGTCAGCTCTCGAAGAGGTTCGGGGCCATGTCGGCCGGCACCGCGAGCCCGAGGTGCGCGTAGGCCGCGGGGGTGGCGACACGTCCCCGCGGTGTGCGCTGGATGAGTCCCTGCTTGAGGAGGAACGGCTCGTAGACGTCCTCGACCGTCTCGGGGGCTTCGGCGATGGTGACCGCGAGGGTGTGGAGCCCGACCGGTTGGCCGACGAAGCGTTCGCAGAGCATCGTGAGGATGGCGCGGTCGACCTTGTCGAGGCCGAGCTCGTCGATCTCGAAGAGGGTGAGCGCGGCGCCGGCGGTGTGGACGTCGACGTTCCCGTCGGCGCGCACCTCGGCGTAGTCCCGGACGCGTTTGAGGAGCCGGTTCGCGATCCGCGGGGTGCCGCGGGCCCGTCCCGCGATCTCGACCCCGGCGGGCGTGTCCAGCGACACGCCGAGGATGCGCGCGGAACGCTCGAGGATCGCGACCAGGTCTTCGGGTTCGTAGTAGTCGAGGCGGGCGACGAACCCGAAGCGGTCGCGGAGCGGGTCGGTGATCATCCCGCTGCGGGTGGTGGCGCCGATGAGGGTGAAGCGAGGCAGGTCGAGACGGATCGACTGGGCCGACGGTCCCCGACCGAGGACGATGTCGAGCGCGAAGTCCTCCATCGCCGGGTAGAGCACCTCTTCGACGGCGCGGGGCAGACGGTGGATCTCGTCGATGAAGAGGACGTCGCCGTCGTCGAGGTTCGAGAGGATCGCGGCGAGGTCCCCGGCTCGTTCGAGCGCGGGCCCGCTGGTGATCCGGAACCCGACGTCGAGCTCGGCGGCGACGATGCCGGCCAGGGTGGTCTTGCCGACACCCGGCGGTCCCGCGAGGAGGAGGTGGTCGACAGCCTGGCGTCGCTTCCGCGCCGCGGTGAGCATGATCTCGAGGTGCTCTTTGAGCCGGGGCTGGCCGACGAACTCGTCCAGTCGACGCGGCCGAAGCGTCGTCTCTTCGGCCCGTTCGGTCGGGTCCGAGTCCGGTTTGAGGAGCTCCTCGCGCACGGCGGCTACACCCGGCTCACCGCGAGGCGCCGCAACGCGTCGCGGAGGAGCTGTTCGACGGGGCCGTCGTCGGGCAGGGTGGCGAGCGCGTCTCGGACCTCGTCGGGCCCGTAGCCGAGTCCGGCCAGGGCCTCGCGGACCTGCACCCGCGACGTGGCCGGCGCGGCTTCGATGTCTCCCCCACCGAAGCCGGGCATGTCGAGTCGGGCCTTGAGCTCCAGCAGGAGCCGCTGCGCGGTGCGCTTCCCGACGCCGGGGACGAGGGTGAGGGCGTCGACGTCGTCGTCGATCAGCGCCCGGCGGAGCGCCGCGGGGCTGTGCACGGAGCAGATCGCGAGGGCCAGCTTCGGGCCGACGCCGTTGGCGCCGATCAGCGCCTCGAAGGTGTCGCGTTCGTCGCGGGTCGGGAACCCGTAGAGGACGAGGGCGTCCTCGCGGACGTGGAGGTGTGTGAACAAGAAGGCGGGTTCGCCCGGGATGAGGGCCGCGAGCGCGCGCACGGGGGCGAGGACGCGGTACCCGACGCCGCCGACCTCGACGATCGCCTCGCCGGTCGCGCCCCGTTCGAGCACGGTGCCTCGGAGGGATCCGATCACGGGCGGCGGTCCCCGGTGGCGGCCACGGCGCGGGCCACGGACGCGCGGAGCGGCATGCGCCAGAGATGGCACACCGCGAGGGCGAGGGCGTCGGCCGCGTCGGGTGGAGGCTGCTCCGCGAGGTGCAGGACCCGGGTCACCATCGCTTGGACCTGGCTCTTCCCGGCGGCGCCGTTGGCGGCGATCGCCAGCTTCACCTCGTTCGGGCTGTAGTGGGTGACGGGGACGCCGGCCCGAGCCGCGACCGCGAGCGCGAGGCCGCTCGCCTGCCCGACGGAGATGGCGGTGCGCACGTTGGCCTGGAACAGGACCCGCTCCACCGCGAGGGCGCAGGGGCGGACCTCGCGGAGGAACTCGTCGAGGTCGGCTTCGAGGGTGGCGAGCCGCTCGGGCAGGGGCGCCGCCGGATCGGTGCGCAGCACCCCGCAGGCAACCGCGGCGAGACCGCGACCCTGGCGGCGGACCACGCCGTAGCCGCACTGGGACAGGCCCGGGTCCACGCCCAGCACCGGGCCGTCGCGATCGAACATGTATTCGATGCTAGGGGCGGCGGGCGCCCGGGTGGCGGATCTCAGCGGACCAGGAGCCAGACCACGACCCCGACGAGGACGACGCCGGCGGCGACGACCGGGACGAGCCGCTTGGCGACCGCGCCCCCGGCGGCGCGCATGAGGTCGACCGCTTCCGCCTCGGGGGCCTCGACACGTCGGGGCCCGGCCGCCGCGGGAGGGGTCGGGCTCGACGCCGAGCGGTCCGGGGTCGGCGCGGGGCCCGGCGGCTTGGCCTCGGGAGTGGCGGAGGACGGGTCGTTGGGCCCGAGGATGTTGGTGCTGAGGCAGTCGACGAACTGGCCGAGCAGCTTGGACGAGACGTCGGCCATGACCCCGCGACCGAACTGGGCGACCTTGCCCGTGACGTTGAGATCGGTCTCGACCGCGACTCGGGTGCCGTCGCCGTCGGCGGTGAGCAGCGCGCTGATCGTCGCGGAGGCGTTGCCCTGGCCGCGGGTGTCGCGGCCCTCGGCGGCGATGACGAGCCGCCCCGCGCCCTCGTCGGCCTCGGTGAGACGAGCGACGCCTTTGTATTGCGCGGTGATGGGACCGACTTTGACCTTGACGACGCCCCGGTACTCGTCACCGTCGACCTCTTGGAGCTGGGCGCCGGGCATGCACGGCGCGATGCGCTCGATGTCGAGGAGCGTGCTCCAGGCCTGAGCGACCGGGACGCCGACCCGGAAGTCGTGCTCGAGCTTCATTCGGTTCTCCCCTCGAGGGCGCGCAGGTCGTCGAGCGTATCGACGTCGGTCGGGTCGCCGGTGCCGGTGCAGTCCACCTCGGTGACGGTATGGGTGCTCATCAAGGCGCGGGCGCCGGTGTCGCCGCGCAGGGTCCGGGCTTCGGGCCAGAGAGACCGGTCGAGGAGCACCGGGTTGGCGCGCTGGCCGGCGTACGTGGCGACGGCGAGGGTGGCGCCGTGCTGGTGGGCGGCGACGAGTCGGCGGTAGGCGTCGGGGCCGACCCGGGGCTGGTCGGCGAGTCCGACACAGACCGCGTCGACGGCCGGGTCGGGTTCGAGCGCGTCGAGTGCGGCACGTAACGAGTGGGCGATGCCGAGCTGCCAGTCGGGGGCGACGACGACCTGCACGGTGGGGGGCGCGGTGGCGGCGACGTCGTCGGCGGCGTGCCCGACGACGAGGAGCACGGGGCGGGTCTCGGCGGTGATGGCGGCGTCGAGGGCCCAGTCGACGAGGCGACGGCCGGACAGCTCGAGGAGCGGCTTCGCGGTGCTCTCGGCGCCGAGACGGGAGCCGCGTCCCGCGGCGAGGAGCGCGGCCGCGACGGTCACCGCGTCATCGCCGGTGGTTCAGGTTCGCGCCTCGGTGAGCGCGCGGCGCACGAGGACTCGGGCGAGATGCTCGCGATACTCGGGTGACGCGTTCAGGTCCGCGGGGGCTTCGGTCCCGTCGGCGGCATGCTCGGCGGCGTCCTCGATGGAGGCGCCGGAGGCGAGCGCGGCTTCGACGCTGGTGGCGCGGTGCGGGGTGCTGGCCATGTTGACCAGGCCGACGCGGGTGGTGCCGTTGGTGACCGCGACCGCGCCGACGATGGCCCAGTCCTGGGCCCGGCGGTTGAACTTCTGGTACGAGTATCCGGTCGGGCCGGTCTTCGGGACGTGGATCTCGGTGAGGAGCTCGTCGGGGGCGAGGGCGGTCTCGAGGAACCCGTGGAAGAAGTCGGCCGCGGGGAGGCGGCGTTCACCGCCGGGGCCGCGGGCCACGAAGGTGGCGTCGAGGGCCAGGAGCACGGCCGGGAGGTCGGAGGCGGGGTCGCCGTGGGCGACGGAGCCGCCGATGGTGCCGCGGTGTCGGACCTGGTTGTCGCCGACTTGGGCCGCGACGGCGCGCAGGACCGCGCAGTGCTCGGCGAGGACGTCGCTGGTCTCGAGGTCGCGATGGCGGGTGAGGGCCCCGATGGTGAGGTCGTCGCCGGTGTCGCGGATGAAGCTGAGGTCGGGGACGCGGGCCACGTCGACGAGGACCGCGGGGGTGGCGAGCCGGAGCTTCATGAGGGGCAGGAGGGACATGCCGCCGGCGAGGATCTTGGCGTCGTCACCGTGCTCGGCGAGCGCCGCGGTGACGTCGTCGACGGTGGCGGCCCGCACGTAGTCGAACGCGGCGGGGATCACGCCCGCTCCCCCGCCGCGGCGAGGACGGCCTGGACGATGTTGTGGTAGCCGGTGCAGCGACAGAGGTTGCCTTCGAGGCCGAGGCGGACGTCGCGTTCGCTGGGGTTGGGGACCTCGGCGAGGAGCGACACCGTCGCCATGACCATGCCCGCGGTGCAGAACCCGCATTGCAGGCCGTGCTGGTCCTGGAAGGCCTGCTGAACCGGGTGCAGCTCGGGTCCGGGAGCGAGCCCTTCGATCGTCGTGACGGTCGCGCCGTCCGCTTGGGCGGCGAGCATCGTGCACGACTTCACCGATTCACCGTCGAGGAGGACGGTGCAGGCCCCACAGGACGAGGTGTCACAGCCGACCTTGGTGCCGGTGAGTGCGCAGTCCTCGCGGAGGAACTGGACGAGGAGGGTGCGGGCCTCGACCTCGTGACGTTGTGGTTGTCCGTTGACGGTGATCGAGACGTCCACTGGGCTCCTGCGCGACGGGTGGGAGCGCAATCTATCCGGTTACCCGGAACGGTCGGGGCCGGCTCGGGTGATCGTGACCCGCAGCAGCACGCGACGCTCCCGTTGCATCGCGGCGCGGTAGTCGTCCCAGTCGGGGTGCTCACCGGCGACGCGGCGGTAGTAGTCGACGAGTGGCTCCATCGCGTCGGGGAGGACCTGGACGTCGGCGACCCCGTCGACCTGGACCCAGTTGCCGAAGAACCCGTCGGTGAACGCGCAGAGGGAGACGTGCGGGTCGCGATGGACGTTGCGGATCTTGAGCGCGGTCTCGCGGGTGCTGACGATGGCCCGGCCATCCGAGTCGACGGTGACCGCTACCGGCGAGAGCTGCGGCCGGCCGTCGGCGCGGGTGGTGGCTAGCACCGCGTGGTGGTTGACGCGGAGGTACTCGCGGGCCTCGTCGAGGTCCATCAGCTCATCCGGCTCAGGATTCGGGTCAGCTGTTGCGGTTTCTTGAAGATGGCGCGCACGGTGCCGGTGTATCGCCACTGGATGACCCCGGCGGTGTCGATGAGGAAGATGGATCGGCGTACGCCCGTGAGCGGCGACGCGATCCCGTAGTCCTCGATGACGCGCTTGTCGGTGTCGGCGA
>DAIMHT010000051.1:0-8798 GCA_036723155.1 Actinomycetota bacterium | reverse complement strand
GCCGGGACCTCGATCCCGGCGGCGTCGAGGACGGTGGCGAAGACGTCGACGGCGTGACAGAACTGGGGTCGGAGACCGCCGGGCTCGGTGATCCGGGCCGGCCAGCGCGCGACGAGCGGGGTGCGGACGCCGCCCAGCCACGTGTAGCGCTTCCACAGCCGCAGGGGCGTGTTGCCGGCCCACGCCCAGCCCCATGGATAGTGGTTGTAGGCCCGGAAGCCGCCGAGCTCATCGAGGTGGGTGAGCGTCTCGGCGGGGTCGTCGACGAGCTGATGGGTGAAGCGATGCTCGTTCAACGACCCGTACGGGCCGCCTTCGGCGCTGGTGCCGTTGTCGGAGCACAGCAGCACCAGGGTGTTATCGAGGACACCCAACGTCTCGAGGTGGCGGAAGAGCCGCCCCAGCTGCTCGTCGGCGTGGCTCAAGAACCCGGCGAAGGCCTCCATGAGCCGCGCGAAGAGGCGCCGCTCGTCGCCGGAGAGGTCGTCCCAGGCGTCGACCCACGGCGGGCGCGGCGTCAACGTCGTCCCGCCCGGCACCACCCCGGCCGCGACCTGGCGGTCGAAGGCCGCGGTGCGCCACGTGTCCCAGCCGGCGTCGAAGTGTCCGCGGTAGCGCTCGATCGCCGCGGGGGGCGCGTGGTGGGGCGCGTGCGTGGCCCCGGTCGCGAAGTAGAGGAAGAACGGCTTCTTCGGAGTCGCCTGCTGCTGGTCCTGGACCAGGCGGATGGCCTGGTCGGCCAGATCCTCGGTGAGGTGGTAGCCGTCCGCGGGGGAACGGGGCGGCTCGATGAACCCGTTGTCGCGGACCAGCTCGGGGGTCCACTGGTTCGTGTCGCCACCGAGGAACCCGTAGAACCGCTCGAAGCCCAATCCGAGCGGCCACCGGGCGAACGGTCCCGACGCGCTCTGCTCCCAGCGGGGCGCGAGGTGCCACTTGCCCACCGCGAAGGTGCTGTACCCGGCGTCGCGCAGGATCCGGGGCAGCGCGGCCGCCGACGGCGGGATGCGCCCGTTGTAGCCCGGGAAACCGGTCGGCACGTCGGTGAGGAACCCCATGCCGACGGCGTGATGGTTGCGGCCGGTGAGGAGACAGGCCCGGGTCGGTGAGCACAACGCGGTCACGTGGAAGCGGTTGTACCGAGCTCCTTCGCCAGCCAGGCGATCGATCGTCGGCGTCGCGAGGTCGGAGCCGAAGCACCCGAGCTGGGCAAAACCGAGGTCGTCGAGCACGACGAGGACGACGTTCGGCGCGCCGGCCGGCGGGCGGGGCGTCGCCTCGAACGCCGGCACCGAGTCGGCGATGGTCGGCCCGATGATGGCCCGGTCCGTCACGTGCTTCTCCTCGGCGTTGCCGATCGCCCGCGGCGACCGGATTGTCGTCCGTGGCCGTCTGGTCAGCGGGTTGGCGCCAAACCGAGGTTGGCGGCGATCTCGCGGGTCGCCGGCGAACGGTTGAGCGTGTAGAAGTGCAGGCCCGGCGCGCCCCCTTCGAGGAGGGTGGAGCAGAGCCGAGTGGCCTCGTCGATGCCGACCCGTCGCACCGCCGCGGGGTCGTCGTCGACGGCGTGGAGTCGCTCGACCAGCCACCCCGGCAGCGCGGAGCCTTGGAGCTTCGCCATGCGCTGGATCCCCGACAGGCTGAGCACCGGCATGATCCCCGGGATCACCGGCTTGTCGACCCCGCGGCGGTGCAGCGAGTCGACGAGCTCGAAGTAGTGCTCGGGCTCGAAGAAGAACTGGGTGATCCCGAAGTCCGCCTCGGCGAGCTTCTCGGCCGTGAAGCGCCGGTCACTTTCAAGCGTCGGCGAGCGGGGGTGCGGCTCGGGGTGCACCGCGACGCCGATCGAGAAGTCGCCGACGCTGCGCGCCAACCGGACGAGGTCGATGGCGTGCTCGAGCTCGGTCGGGGGCAGGTCGAGGTCGGGGGGCGGGTCGCCGCCGAGCGCCAGCACGTTCTCGATCCCGGCGTCTCGGTAGGTGGCGAGAATCTCTTCCAGCTCGGCGCGGGTGTGCGCGGCGCAGGTCAGGTGCGCCATCGCGGTGAGCGCCAGGTCGCGGTTGATCTGGACGACGAGCCCGTGGGTCCGCTCACGCGTCGAGCCGCCGGCGCCGTACGTGACCGAGACGTACGAGGGGCGCAGCGGCTCCAGCTCGCGCAAGGTCTGCTCGAGCTGCGCCTCGGCTTCGGCCGTGCGGGGCGGGAAGAACTCGAACGAGATGGTCCGACCCTCGTTCAGGATGTCGCTGATCTTGGCCATCACAAACCTTCGGAAACGACGACGCGAGAGGTCGAGCGTAGGGGACGTGCCCGGTCTCGTCACCGCCAAATTCCGTGCCCCACCATCGAATCGGGAGCCGGTCGACAGCCGGCCCGACCGCACGAGCGTGAGTCATGACAGACTGCCCGCATGCCGCCCGAGAAGTTCCAGTGGAAACACCTCTACGAGGAGGTCGTCACGAGCGGTCTCTGCACCGGATGCGCCGGGTGCGTGATCGCCTGTCCCCATGACGTCCTCGGCTACCGGGACGACGCCGGGGTCTACAGGCCGTTCCAGACCGAAGAGGGGTTCGGACCCGACGACTGCTCGCACGGCCAGAAGGGCTGCACCAGCTGCACCCGGGCCTGTCCCCGGTTCCGGGCCTGGGAGCCCGAGATCGACGAGTTCCTGTTCGGACGGGTGCGAGTCGCCGAGGAGGTCGCGGGGGTCAGCACCGACATCGTCTTGGCCCGGGCCACCGACCCGGTCCTGGCTGAGGTCGGCCAAGACGGTGGCCTCGTGTCGGCCATCCTCTTGTACTGCCTCGACAAGGACATCATCGACGCCGCGTTGGTGTCGTTCCTCGAGGGGGACGGCTCGACGTGGAAGGCAGTGCCCGGCGTGGCGCGCACCAAGGACCAGATCATCGCCTCCGCGGGGAGCCGGTACACCTATTCCGCGAACCCGCTCGCGTACAACGAGGCGATCGAATCCGGCGCGGAGCGGATCGCGCTCGTCGGCATGTCGTGCCAGAGCTCGGTGCCACCAGTCATGAAGCAACGCAAGGCGGGGAAGGTGGCCCGACGGCTCAGCCTGAACATCGGGCTGCTGTGCTCCAAGACGTTCGACGACTCGATCTTCGACGAGCTCCTCGACGCCAAGTACGGGCTGAAGCGAGCCGACATCAAGAAGATGAACATCAAGGGCCGCCTCCAGATCTGGATGCACAACGGCGACTACCACGAGGTGCCGCTCAAGGAATGTCACGCCTGGACTCGCGACGGCTGCAAGATGTGTCCCGACTTCGCGGCCGAGCACGCCGACATCTCCACCGGCGGCATCGGCGCGTTCAACGACTGGACGCTCACGATCGTCCGCACCGAGACCGGACGCGAGATCATGGACGGCATGCGCGCCGAGGGGTGGATCGAGACCCGACCCGGCGACGAGGACCCGGGCGCCATCGAGCTGCTGCACAAGCTCGCCCGCAAGCAGCGCAGCCGCTGGCCCGAGGTCGCGCTCGTCGACGCTCCCCGGCTCATCGGCGCGTCGTAGGCCCACGGCGTTGACGATCGTCGCGCTCGTCGACGATCTGATGGACCGATCGCGGCTCTCGGCCGCGTTGCCCGCCACGACCTACCGGCGCGACCCGGGCGCGGTCGACGCCTCGGTGGTGATCATCGACCTCGCGGCCTACGCCGACGCCGTCCCGGTCGTGCGGGCCGCGGCACCAACGGCCCGCATCGTCGCCTTCGGCTCCCACGTCGACGCCTCCGTCCTCGACGACGCCCGCGCTGCCGGCGCCGACCTGGTCCTGCCCCGGTCCCGGTTCTTCCGAGACCCCGCGGCCGCGGTGGCGGCTGAGGGGTAGGCCGTGCCACCCTTCCGGCCGTGCGGACAGCGGCGAGCGGGGCGGGACGGCCCCGTCGGGGAGCGGTAACGCGCCCGGCGACACCCAGGTCGAACCCGCGGTGAAGACCGTCGTCGCACGCCTCGAGGCGTCCGCCGGGGCGCCCGGCGGCCTGACCTTCGTCGGATCCACCGCCGCCGGGGGCCTCGATCCGGTCTCGTGGGGACAGCTCCACGACGAAGCCCAGGCCGTCGCCGCGGCGCTCCAAGCCCGCGGGATCGGACCCAACGACCACGTCGCGCTGCTCGGACCGACCTCTCGCCGGCTGGTGACCACCATCCAGGCGACGTGGCTGGCCGGCGCGACGCTCGTGTGCCTGCCGTTGCCGATGCGGCTCGGCTCCATCGAGGAGTTCGCGGCGCAGACTCGACGCCGGATCGGACACGCCGAGGCGAAGATCGTCGTCGTCGACCCCGAGCTCGCCCCGTTCCTCACCCACGAGCCCGGCGACCCGCCGGTCGTGGGCCTCGACGAGCTCCGCGGCAAGGCCGGCGACTGGGAGCGCCCGCCCGACGACCCCGACGCGCTCGCGCTGGTGCAGTTCACCAGCGGATCGACCGCGGACCCGAAGGGCGTGATGCTGCCCCACCGGTGCATCGTGGAGAACATCGACGCCATCGTCGAAGGAGCCGGGCTCGGACCCGACGACCGCGGCGTGTCGTGGCTGCCGCTGTACCACGACATGGGCCTCATCGGGCTGCTGATGACCCCGATGCTCACCGGGTTCGATCTGGTGCTCGCCGCGCCGACCGACTTCCTGGCCGCCCCGGCGGACTGGTTGCGCTGGATGTCCGACTTCCAGGGCACGGTGACCTGCGCGCCGAACTTCGGGTACGCGCTCGCGGCCCGAGCCATGCGCCGAGTCGACGACATCGACCTCTCGTCGTGGCGCCTGGGCCTGAACGGCGCCGAGCCGATCGACCCCACCTCGGTCGAGGCGTTCCTCGAGGCCGGAGCCCGCCACGGGCTCGACCCCAACACCGCCTTCTGCGTCTACGGGATGGCCGAGGCCACGCTCGCCATCTCGTTCCCGACGCCCGGAGCCGGGATGACGGTCGACACCGTCGACCCCGACATCCTCGAACGGTTCGCCTACGCCGCCCCCGTCGACAACGGCGAGGGGCGACGCCTCGCCCGCTTGGGTCGGCCGCTGCGAGGTCTCGAGGTCCGGGTCTGTGATCCCGACACCGGCCGGCTCCGCGAGGAGCGCGAGGTCGGCGAGCTCGAGCTGCGCGGCGCCTCGGTGACCCCGGGCTACTTCCAGCGCGACGACGTGACCGCGGCCACGTTCCACGACGGCTGGCTCCGGACCGGCGACCTCGGCTACCTCGTCGACGGCGAGGTCGTGGCCTGTGGGCGGATCAAGGACGTGATCATCATCGGGGGCCGCAACGTGTTCCCGGAGGAGATCGAACGCGCCGTGGCCTCCGTCGGTGGGGTGCGGCCCGGCAACGTGATCGCCTTCGGCACCGAGGGACGCCGCGGCAAGGAGGGAATCGTCGTCGTCGCCGAGACGAAGACCGATGACCTCGCCGCGATCCACGACCAGGTCGTCGACCGGGTCTGCGCCGCGGTCGGCGTCCCACCCCGAGAGGTGGTCCTGGTCCAGGCCGGGAGCCTGCCCAAGACGTCGTCGGGCAAGCTGCAACGGTCCCGGTGCCGGGACCAGTACCTCGACGACGCCCTCGCCGCCTCGTAGCCGGGTCGCCGCGGGCGCCCAGCCCCGTACGGCACGCCCCGCCGGGACCGACAAGAATGTCCGGATGCTTCCCCCCGAAGCAGCGGTCGCGGTGATCGATCGCATCCCTGACCCGACGCCGACCCTGGCCCCGAGCCCCACGCCGGCCCCGCGGCCGACGACTGCCCCGGCCCGGCAACGTTGGAGCCGGGGCTGGCGCCTCTTCGGGATCCTGCTGCTCTTGACGTTCGCGTTGCGGCTCCCCGCCTTCTTCGTCGACGTGTTCAACTCCGACGAGACGTTCCTCGCCACGCAGGCGCACGTGATCCGTTCCGGCGGCGACCTGTACCAGGAAGCGGCCGACCGGAAGCCGCCGCTCGTCCCGTACCTGTACGCGGCGTCGTTCGAGTTCTTCGGGTCAACCGCGCTGTGGACGGTCCGACTGGTGGCGATGCTCGCCATCGCGTTGACCGCCTGGCTGCTCGCGCTCGAGGCCCGCCGGCGATGGGGTCCACGCGCGAGCTGGATCGCGGGGCTGCTGTGCGTGTTCGCGATGGTGGCGTTCGCGCCCCAAGACGGCCAGGCCGCGAACTTCGAGGTGTTCATGCTGCCCGCGATGACCGCCGCGGTGCTCTTAGCCCGTCGCGGGCGCGCCCGGTCCTCCGGGGCCGCGGTCGCGGTCGCGACGCTCGCCAAGCAGACCGGCGCGGCGACGCTGCTGCCGGTCCTGTACCTCGTCTGGAAGGCGCGCGGCAAGAAGGGCATCTCCCGGGCCGCGCTGTGGTTCGCGATCCCGCTCGGGCTCGTCGCGTTCGCGCTCGGACCGGGTCAGCTCCTCTACTGGACGGTCCTCGGGAACGGTTCGTACGTGAGCGTCGGCACCGCGTCGCTCTATGTCGCCTCGACGTTCGTGCTGATGACGTTGGCGTGGGCGGCCTGCAACCTGCCGATCATCTGGCGGCTCCCGACGGCCTGGCGCCTCCGCAAGCTGCCGGGCCTCGACGGTCGCGGCGACACCGACCTGTGGCTGTGGCTGGCGTCGGCCGGGATCTCGGTCGCGATCGGGTTGCGCTTCTTCGGCCACTACTACATCCAGCTGATCCCGCCGCTGTGCCTGATCACCGCGGGATCGTTGGCGCACGCCTCGAAGAAGGTCTGGCGGGGCACGGTGGCGTTCGCCGCGGTCGCGGCGTTGGCGTTCTCCGCCGCCGGGTACTTCATGAGCCCGTATGGCCGCGAGCCGGCCTACCAGACGGTCAGCAAGTACATCGCCGCGCACACCGACCGCAACGACCGGGTGCTGGTGTGGGGCAGCGTGCCCGAGATCTACTGGGCGTCGAACCGGCGTCCGGCGACGCGCTACATCACTGCGTCGTTCCTCGCCGGCAACTATCCGGGCCGGCCCGCCGCGGACGTGGCCCCGGAGAAGTCCAGCAACCGGCTGTGGGACTGGTTCTACGAGGACCTCGCGGCGAAGACGCCTCGCTACATCCTCGACACCGCACCGGCGCACATCCGCGGCGCGGAGTACACGCCGATCAAACGGTTCCCGCGCCTCGAGGCGATCGTGTCGACGCTGTACACGTACGCGGGCACGATCGACAACATCAACATCTACGCGCGGCGTACCTGAGCGATCAGACCAGCGGCCACGGCACCGCGTGGTAGCCGGGCTCGGGTTCCGGGAAATGGCCGTCTCGGATCACGTCGGCGGCTCGGACCCCGAACGCGGCCAGCTCCGGGGGTGAGAGCAGGTCGGCGAGGCGCCGGCCGAGGGGGCTGTCGATGGCGTCGTCGCTGACCCGACAGACGTCGTCGGCGAGCGTGGGGGGGATCGCCTCGCCGGCAAAGTCCCAGATCACGGTGCGCAGCTTCCATGCCGGATGGAAGGTGAGGCCGTGGTCGATCCCGACGATCTGGTCGTTGACCTGGTCGTGGAGGCAGTGGCCCCCTTTGCGGTCGGCGTTGTTCACGAGCACGTCGAGCACCGCGAACTGTCGGAACCGGTCCTCGTGGTCCTCGAGCAGCGTGAAGTAGTGCTCCTCGGGGTCGTGCTCGACGAACCGTTGCAGCGCGCCGGGCCCGAGCGGGCCGTCGGGGCGAAACACGGTCACGGGGACCACGCCCCAGCCCAGCGCGCGTGACACCTCGTAGGCCGCGACCTCCCGGAGGAACAACGTCCCGTCGGGGAAGTCCCAGAGCGGCCGCTCGCCCCGGCGGGGCTTGTACACCGCACCGACGTCGGCGCCGTCGGCGTGGGCTTGGACGAGGAACGCGCCGTTCGACGAATACCGCAGCCGTCCGACGATGTCGAGCTCGCCGCGGGTCAAGACCTCGGCGATCTCGTCGGGGGTCAGTTCCAGCGGGGACACCGGTGCCCGGCGGGGTCCAAGGGCTGCTCGCACAGCGGGCACGGCGGCCGCCCGGACGAGACGACGTCGGCGCCACGGGCGGCCATGGCCCGCACCTGGGGCCGGGTGGCGTACAGCCGGGCCACGAATCCGTCTTCGGGGTCGACCTCGTCGGGCTCGGCGGGTGGTTCCGGCTCCTCGTCCGAGGAGTACTCGCGCAGCTCGATGAGGACCAGCTCCCGTTCGGGGTCGAAGCCGAGGCCGATGAGACGGGCCCGGAACAGGGGCACGGTGGGCTCTTGGAGCTCGGCCACCGAGACCGGCAAGGTCACCGGCTCCTCGGGGTACTCGTCGGCGATGCGGTCCAGGAACGCCACCGCCTCGGCGGCGAGGAGCGCCACCTGCTCCTTCTCGACGAGCACGGTGAGCTGGGCGGCCTCCTTGCGGGCCTGGAGGTAGAAGGCGCGGTCGCCGGGCACGCCGACCGCGCCGGTGCCGAGCGCGTCGACCGGGTCGAGCTCGATCGGGTCCGGCATCACGACGCCTCCCCGGTCTCCGGCGGTGGTGGTCGGAGCTCGTCCAAGTTCCCGGTGTCGTTGCACTTGATGAGGGCGACGCCATGCTCAGAGAAGACGAACGCGGTGGCCGACGCGGGCGAGATGACGATCCGCTGGAACAAGTCGAGGTGCACCCCGGTGTAGTGGGCGACCGCGGCCTTGATCGGGTCGGCGTGCGAGACGACGACGACCAGCTCGCCGGGGTGGGCGGCGACCACCGCGTCGAGGGCCGCGACCATCCGGGCCTGCATCGCGGCGAGGGATTCGCCGCCGGGGAAGCTGGCGCGCGAAGGGGCCCGCTGCACCACCTTCCAGAGGTCGG
>DAIMHT010000050.1:0-8896 GCA_036723155.1 Actinomycetota bacterium | reverse complement strand
CGCAGCTCGTAGATCATCGCCAGGTACTCGCGCAGCACCCCGTCGGGTTCGGCCGGGCCGCGGAGATGACGGATGGTGTCGCCGGTCGAGATGGTCGAGAGGTCGGGGCTGACGCGCAGCGGCTCCCGCCGGGGGAGCAGCTCGGACACGTCGACGCCGCACGATCCCGCGAGGCACCACAGGTCGCTCTCGGGAACCTGGACCTTGCCCCGCTCGTACTGGGCCAGCTCCCGGCGGGTCAGCCCGGCGGAGCGCGCCGCGGCACCGCGGGAGAGCCCCTGCTGCTTGCGGACCTGACGGAGGTTGCGCCCCACGTCTTTCGGCGAGCTCGGGTCTTGGAGCTTCCGCTCGGCCGTCGCCATGGCTGTCATATCGGCTCGCCAGCCGCACGGCTAAAGGCCCTATGGTCCGGAACCCGGCGGACCCACAGAGGAGTGGCCATGGGCGGCGAATCGGGCTTCGAGGACAAGGTGGTGCTCGTGACCGGCGGTGCGTCGGGTCTCGGCGAGGCCGCCGTCGGCCTGCTGGCCGCCCGAGGGGCCCGAATCGTCGTCGCCGACGTCGACGCCGCCCGGGGCGACGCCGTCGTCGCCGGGGTCCGGGAGGCCGGCTCGGAGGCGGTGTTCTGTCGGACCGACGTGACCGAGGAGTCCGAGGTGGCCGCGGCGGTGGCCCTGGCCCTCGACACCTGGGGCCGCCTCGACGGTGCGATCAACAACGCGGGGACGACCGGGCCCTCCAACCCGACGGCCGACTACTCGGTCGAGGACTGGAACCGGGTGCTCGCGCTGAACCTCACCGGCGTCTTCCTCGGTCTCAAGCACGAGATCCCACCGATGGTGGCGCAGGGTGGCGGGTCGATCGTGAACACGTCATCGGGAGCCGGGCTCGTGGGCTTCGCGGGCCTCCCCGCCTACGTCGCGAGCAAACACGGCGTCATCGGGCTGACTCGGGCCGCGGCGCTCGAGTACGTCAAGGCGGGCGTCCGGATCAACGCAGTGTGTCCGGGCAGCACCCGCACCCCGATGCTCGAGGGATTCATGGGCGGCGACCCGACCATCGAGCGGATGATGTCGCAGTCGGCACCGATCGGTCGTCTGGCCCGACCGGAGGAGATCGCCGAGGCGATGGTGTGGCTGCTGTCCGACGCGGCGTCGTTCGTGGTCGGTCACGCCTTCGCGGTCGATGGCGGCGCGGTCGTCACGTGACGGCGGCACCCGACGGGGGATGGGATCAGATCTGATCCCAGACCATCGGGCCGTCCGCGGGGGCGTCGCCGAGCATCTCGACGGGATCGTGCTTGTCGATATGGCCGATGAGGCCGGAGTAGATGCCGTAGCCGACGAGTTGACGCAACCGGGGGGTGAACCCGGCCGCGGTCTCGCGCGGGATGCCGAGCTGCTGGTTCTCTTGTTGGCGGATCCATCCCGCGCAGTAGTTCATCGCGATCCCCGCCCGGGGCTGGTCGGTCTGGTTCGCGCCACCGCCGTGCCACAAGCTGCCGTGCCAGACGAGCACGCTGCCCTGGGACATCTCGGCCGGGATCGAGTCGTAGGGGGCGCCGAAGTCGGGGGAGCTGTCGGCGGTGTGTGACCCGGGGATGATGCGGGTGGCGCCGTTCGCCTCGGTGAAGTCGGTGAGGGCCCACATGGTGTTGCACACCGTCGGGACGTGGGGTTTGGGGAGCGGGATCAGCTGATCGTCGGCGTGGATGGGCTGCGCGGTCTCACCGGGAAGGATGGTGATCGACGACAGCGACGAGACCAGGCACCCCGGATCGAGGACCTGCTCGACGACCGGCAGGACCTGCTCGTGGACCGGGATCGATTCGTAGAGCTTGCCGAACGCCAGCAGGTTGTAGACCCGGAGAGTGCGGTCGCCCTCGAAGCTGTTGTTCGCGGGCGCGATCTCGAACAGGGTCTCGAGGCGGTGGAGATCATCGGTGACGGCGTCGATGAGGTCCGGCTCGATGACCCGTTCCAGGATGGTGAATCCGTCACGGTCGATCGCGGTGGCGTGCTTCTCGATCATCGCGGCGTCGAGCACAAGGTGAAGGCTACCGTCGGCTATGGCTGTCTATGCGCTCGGAAGTGTCGTGCCGACCTTGCATCCCGACGCGTGGGTGCATCCCGATGCCACGATCATCGGGAACGTCACGGTGGGCGCGGGGTCGACGATCTGGCCCCAGGCGGTGCTGCGTGGCGACTACGGGGTCATCCGCATCGGGGAGCGCACGTCGATCCAGGACGGCACCGTCATCCACTGCACCGCCGAGCTGCCGACCCTGATCGGGGACGACTGCGTGGTCGGTCATCTGGCCCATCTCGAGTGCTGCACCGTCGAGGACGGGGTGCTCGTCGGGACGAACTCGGTGGTGCTGCACCGGGCGGTGATCCGCACGAACTCGCTGGTCGGGGCGAGTGCGCTCGTCCCGAACGACATGGAGGTGCCGTCGGGCGCGATGGCGCTCGGGGTCCCGGCGCGGTTGCGACTGGACGTCGTCACCCCCGACATGATCCGGCCGAACGCCGCGAACTACGTCCGGAACGGAGCGCGCTACCGGGCGGAGCTCCGTCGGGTGGAGCACCCCAGTGACCTGGGTCGCGACGGGGGTTGATCCCGAAACGCTCAGTAGGCGCCGTGCTCGGCACGGTATTCGTCCGGTTCGAGGTAGATGACGCGAGCGTGCGGCACCCGGGCCCGGATGCGGGCCTCGACCCGGTCGATGGCGCGGGCGGTGTCTCGATCCGCGGCGGGGGTGAGGTCGACCTTCGCCGCGACGAGCAGATCTTCGGGTCCGAGGTGCTCGGTCCGCAGGTGGATGAGGCGGTCCACTTCCGTCCCGTTCAGGATCGCGGCCCGGATGGCTTCGAGATCGTCCGGTGACGCGGCTTCGCCGATGAGGAGGCTCTTCATCTCGACCGCGAGCACGACCGCGATCACACCGAGGAGCGCGCCGATCGCGATTCCCGCGACGGCGTCGTAGCGGGCGTCTCCGGTGATCACGTTCAGGGCGATCCCCACCGTGGCGAGGACCAGCCCGACGAGCGCCCCGAAGTCCTCGAGCAGCACGACGGGAAGCTCCGGGGTCTTCGCGGTGCGGATGTAGCGCCACCAGCTGCGATCGCCGCGCGAGCTTCGGGCCGCCCGGACGGCGGTGCGCATCGAGAGGCTCTCGAGGACGATCGAGATGCCGAGCACGGCGAACGCGACCTCGGGTTGGTCGAGCACGTGGACGTGGATGACCTTGCTGATCCCCTCGTAGATGGCGAACACCGACCCGACGGAGAACAGCACGAGCGCGACGACGAAGGCCCAGAAGTACCGTTCTCGCCCGAACCCGAACGGGTGCTGCGCGGTCGGGGCCTTCCGGGCCCGGCGGCTGCCGAGCGCGAGGAGCGCCTCGTTGCCGGCGTCGGCGATCGAATGTGCCGATTCGGCGAGGAGCGCGGCGGCCCCGGTGACCGCGAACGCGACGAGCTTGGCGATCGCGATGCCGAGATTCGCGAGCAACGCGGCGAGGACGGCGCGCTGGCTGTCCTCCTGCACGCCGCGGGAGGCTACTGGGCGGCCTGGACGAACCAGACCTGGTCGACGGGGACGCGTCGTGTCAGCTCCCCGTCGCGCATGACGAGCACCGCACCCCGACGCTCGGAGGTCTCGAGCACCCCTCGGATCTCGTCCCGGTCGGCGCGTACGAGGATCGTGCGTCCTCGCGCCAGGCGGAGCCGCTCGTCCCAGCCGTAGCGCCACTGCCCGTCGGGGCCGCGGCGCGGCGCCGCGGCGATGCGGACCCGTTCGGCCCGGTAGGCCTCGGCGAGGGCACCGGCCCGCTCGGTGCCACAGAACTCCTCGGTGGCGTCGAGCATCAGCCGCGCGAACGTCGCGCCGTGGCTCGGGAGATCGGGTTGATCATGGAGGGCCCAATGGGCCAGCTCGTGGAGCACGACCCCCTTCGTTCGGTATCGGCGCGGGAGCGTGATCGTCGTCGCGCCGTCGTCGGTCTCGCTGAAGAACGCGGTGCGGGCCCCGTTCCCCGGTCGGAGGCGGGGGAGCCGATCGAGGCTGAGATGCGGGAACCGGGCGTGCCACCAGAGGGTGCCCACCACCCGATCCGCGAACCGCGCGCACGCGTCGAGGCCAGGCAGGGGACTGGGCGGCAGCGGCAGCTCCGCCCGATAGACGCGGGCGCGCTGCGCGTCGCGAGCATGTGCGGGAGGCATCGGCGGCGAGGATATGGGCCGGGGTCGCGCCCATCGGGGACCGGGCGCGTCGCGGAGCGCAACGATCAGGGCAACCGCATCGGGTTCTCGGTCAGGAACGCGCCCGTCGGCCCGCCGCGCCGCGTCGGCGGGCTGCCCATGATTCCCTGCTCGGCCCGGAGTCGTGCCATCCCGACGTTGTGGCCGGTGTACTCGGCCGGTTGCTGGATCATCCAGAGGATCCCTTCGGCCGCGAGGTCGGTGGGCTCCCAGTCGGAGTGGTCCATCTCGGGGAAGTTGGCGATGAAGCCCTCGGAGGCCACCGGCAGGTCGATCCGGAAGGTGTTCACCGCGATGGCGTCGGGTCGCAGCTGCGCCGCCGCGGAGACCGTCAGGTGCTCGAGCGCGATCTTGGCCATGCCGTAGGCCATGAGCTCGGGGATGTAGTTCAACGCCGCGGCGGAGGAGACGTTGAGGATCCGGCCACCGCCGCGGGCCCGCATCGACGGGACGGCCGCCTGCATGGCGATGAGCGGGGCCCGCAGGTCCACGTCGAAGACCAGGTCGAACCGTTTCATCTCCTGGTTGAGGTCGCCGGGAAAGGTGATGGCGGCGTTGTTCACGAGGATGTCGACGCCGCCGAAGGCGTCGACGGTGCGGGCGACCATGGCCCGCACGTCGTCGTCGTGGGCCAGGTTCGTCGGCACCGCGATCGCCGACCCGCCGGTCTCGGTGATCTGGCGGACGGTGGCGTCGATCGTCCCCGGTGTGCGCTGGGGCGCCTCGTCAGTGGCCCGCGCCGCGCACGCGACGTGGGCGCCTCCCGCCGCCAGCGCCACGGCGGTCGCGGCGCCGACTCCGCGGCTGGCACCGGTGACGATGGCGACCTTGCCGGCAACGTCCACGAACGAGGAGGTTACGGGCTTCGTCGGCGCGGGCCGGTCACTGCAGCGCCGGTAGCTCCTGGTCCACGGTGAGGTTCGCGGCGAACGCGTCGCCGACCTGTTCGACTCGTTCCAGCACCGCGGGCGCCTCGAACGTGAGGGCTTGCGGGTCGCGGCGGTCGAGGGCGTCGGACACCTCGTCCCAGGTGAGGGGCGTCGAGACGGTCGGGTGCCGCTCGGCGCGCAGCGAGTACGCGCACACGGTCGTCTTGTGCCGGTCGTTCTGGCTCCAGTCGACGAACACCCGGTTGGGGCGGACGTCCTTGTTCATGTTGACGGTCACCCGGTCGGGTTCCTGTTTCGCGAGGAGCTGGCCCAGTCCCCGCGCGAACGTCTTGGTGTCCTCGGCGGTGGCCCCCCGCACCGGGACCGCGAGGTGCAGCCCTTTGCTGCCCGAGGTCTTGACGACGCTGACGAGACCCAAGCCGTCGAGCGCGGCCCGCAGGTCGAGGGCGACCCGGCAGCAGGTGAGGATGTCGGCGGGTGCTCCGGGGTCCAGATCGAACACCATCGACGTCGGATGATCCGGGTCGTCGACCCGAGCCTGGAGGGTGTGCAGCTCGAGCGCGGCGAGGTTGGCCATCCAGACCAGGGTCGGGGCGTCGTCGACGACACAGGCGACGAGGCCGTCCATCGAGTCGCGGCGCACCCAGTCGGGGGCGTGGGGCGGGCAGCGTTTCTCGAAGAACGATCCGCCGTCGATCCCGTTCGGGAACCGCACCATCGTGACGGCCCGGCCGGCCAGATGGCCGAGCATCACCGGCCCGATCCGGGCGTAGTAGTCGATGACCGCGGCTTTGGTGAACCCGACGTCGGGGTACAGGACCTTCTCGAGGTTCGTGAGGGTCAGCTGGCGGCCGTCGACCTCGATGACCGCTTTGGATCCGACGGCCATGCTCTGCGAACCTAGTGGGATGCCAAGCACGATCTGGACGGGAAGTATCAGCTTCGGGCTCGTCGCGGTCCCCGTCAGGGTGACCTCGGCGACCAAGAGCCTCGATGTGCGGTTCAACCAGCTCGAGGAGGGCACGAACGCCCGGATCCGGTACCGCAAGATCTCCGAGGCGACGGGCGAGGAAGTCTCGAACGCCGAGATCCAGAAGGGCTACGAGATCTCCCCGGGCCAGTACGTCGTCGTCGATGACGACGAGATGCAGGCGCTGGCCCCCAAGTCGAGCCGGATGATCGAGATCGAGGACTTCGTCGACCTCGATGACATCGACCCGGTGTACTTCGAGCAGCCGTACTACCTGACCCCGGACGCCACCGCCTTGAAGCCGTACAAGCTGCTCGTGGAGGCGATGGACGAGCTCCGGAAGGTGGCGATCGGGCGGGTGGTGATGCGCTCGAAGGAGCGGCTGGTCGCGATTCGCCCCCTCGACGGGGTGCTGTGCCTCGAGACGATGCGCTACGCCGATGAGGTCCTGCCCCGGGAGGGACTGCTCCCCGACGAGGAGGGGGCGGAGCCGTCGGAACGGGAGCTGACCATGGCCCGCCAGCTGGTCGAGGCGCTCTCGGACAAGTTCGACCCGGACCGGTACCACGACGAGTACCGGGAGCAGCTCATGGGCCTCATCCAGCGCAAGGCGGCGGGGGAGCAGATCGTCGCCGAGCCGACGGTGGAGGAGCCGGGCAAGGTTCTGGATCTGATGGCGGCCCTGGAAGCGAGCCTGGCCCGCACCGGCGTCGAGGAGCCCGCGGGGGAGGCGGCCCCGGATCAGCCGGCGCCAGCGAAGCGGACGAAGAAGCGAGCGGCGCGGTCCCGGAAGTCGGCCTGAGTTAGGCGGCGCGGGCGGCGCCGAAGTCGTCGCCGGGGGTGTGGTCGTCGAGGGGCCAGCCGCAGTCCTCGCAGAGGCCGCCGAGCACCGCCGGCTGGGCCTCGGCGCACGGCTCCCAGGAGACGGGGGCGGCGGCCTCGGGGTCGGAGGTCATGGGGGCGAGCGCAGTGGTGTTCATGGCGGGTCCTTCCTGAATGACATCAGTGTAATTCGACGCCGGGCGGGGCCGGTGACTCCCCGAGGAGACCACGGGGGTGTGACGGCCGCCCCGGGGGAAGGCGGACGAACGCCCGTTGACGGCGTTGCCGGCGAGGGTCAGGCGGGGACTTGGACGCTGCGGCCGCCGGCCCAGGTCCGCAGCACCAGGTAGTCGCCGTGGAGCGCGCCGTGGTCGTAGTGCCCGAAGCTCAACGTGGTCCCAGGCTCGCCGCAGGTGGCGGGGAGCCGCTTGACCCGTTCGAGCGCGTCGCGGAGCCCGGCCCGGGTGAGGTGGTCAGCGCGGGTGAGCCCTTCGGCGAGCAGCCGTCCGATGTCGACCGCGGCGCACCCGATGGGGCCGGCCGCGACCCGCGGGGCGCGCCCGGCGAGGGCGCGGCGCCGTTCGTTGTCGTCGGCGATCACGTCGAGGTACTCCCAGCCGGCCCAGCCGTCCTGCCAGTCCGGCCGCGCGTACCCGAACATCAGGGCCGAGTTGGCGACCACGGGCGGCGCCCAGCGGAGCTGCTCGAGCGCGAGCGCCACCGCTCTCGACGCGACGCCGAGACCGAGGTAGACGAGGGCGTCCGGTTCGACGGAGCGCAGCCGCGCCACCGGCTCGGCGACGTCGTCGGCGACCGGCGAGACCCCGACCGCGCCGGCGATCTCGAGACCGACGCTCACGGTGCTGGCCTCGAAGCACTCGGCGTATCGGCGCCCGACGGGCGAACGGTCGAAGACCACCGCGGGACGCCGGAGACCCCGCTGGGCGAGGCGTTGGGCGAGGACGACGGGTTCCTCTTCGAGGGAGCCGACTTGATAGTGGAAGCCGAAGTGGCCCCGGGTCCGCTCGCCGCCGGTGTAGTTGATGGAGACGAGCTCGGCGGCGTCGCCGAGTGGGGCCACGATCAGCCCGTTGTCGCTGATCGACGGGCCGATGATCGCGACGCACCCGGCGGTCTCGAGGTCGCGGAACCCGCCGACGACCGCATGCTCGGAGCCCATGGGCAGGCCGGTGGCCTCGACCCGCACGAACTCGACGTCGCGGTCGAGTCGACCGCCCTCGGCGACCTCGTCGATGCCGAGGCGCACGGCCTCCTCGAGATGGTCGCCGCCGTCGGCCTGCGGGAAGTCAAACAGGAAGCCGATTCGGATCGGCGCCGCGCCCGGCATCGCCTACTTCCCCAATCCGGTGCGGGTGTAGTCGACGACCTGACGGATCTGGGACGCGGTGAGGGTTCCTCCGAATGCGGGCATCGGTCCTTTTCCCTTGGTGACGACGTTGATCTGGTCGGTCTCGTTGGGGAAGTCGCGGGTGACGACGCCGGCCAGCTTCGGCCCGATGCCGCCTTCGCCCTGCGCTCCGTGACAGCTGGCGCAGTTGGCCTGGAACAGTTGCCCGCCCGGTGACGCCGCGGCGCCCGTGGTCGTGCCCGGCTCGTTGGCGAAGAGCATGATGACGAACACGGCCACCGCGACCCCGGCGAGCAGCTCGATCGCGGTCACGAATCGTTTGAACATCGGTCGCCTAGAAGATGGGTCGGGGCGCGCTGGAGGATGTGAAGAACCAGACGCTGCTGGTCAGGAACAGGCCGACGAGGGCCGTGAAGACGAGACCACCGACGACGGGCAGGACCCAGCCGGGGAGGCCCTCGACCCGGACGCCGAGGACTTTCATGACGAACGCGCCGTAGAAGATGCAGCCGAAGAGCCCGTGGAGCAGCACCCGGGTGCTTCCGGTCTGGAAGCCCAAGGCCCAGAGGCACTGGTACGCGAC
>DAIMHT010000049.1:0-9207 GCA_036723155.1 Actinomycetota bacterium | reverse complement strand
GCCGCGACCGCCCGCTCGAGTGGCACACCAACCCGCACCACGTTCTCGACGGCCTGGTCGAGGAGCACCGTCGCCCCCGCGAGGCGACCGTCGGGCAGCCGGGCCGCGCCGTCGACGGCCCGCACCGATCCGCCCACCGCGACCGCGTCACTCACGAGCGCGACCGCCGGAGCCGCCGCGAACACCAACCGGACCACGGTCGGGTGCACATGGACGAGGTCGGCGATCAGCGACGGGGTCAGCCGCTCGTCGTCGAGCGCCGCGCCGGCGAGGCCGGGCTCCCGGTGGTGGAGCGGACCCATCCCGTTGAACACGTGGGTCACCACCCGGGCCCCCGCGCTCGCCGCGGCCCGCGCCTCGTCGTCGCGGGCCCGCGAGTGCCCGAGCGCGACGAGCACCCCCCGGTCGACGAGACGCGCGATGGCCTGGCTGCCCGGGTCGGCCTCGGGTGCGAGGGTCACCATGCGGACGACGTCGGGGTGGGTGTCGAGGAGCGCGTCGAGCCAGGCCAGGTCCACCGGCCGGATCAGCTCGGGCCGGTGCGCCCCCGGCGCGTCGCCGAGGAACGGACCTTCGAGATGGGCGCCCAGCGCCGCGGCCCGCCCGGCCTCGGTGTCCGCCATGACCGCCGCCAGTCGCTGCAACGGGGGGTCGTAGTCGTCGAGGGGGGCGGAGACCAGCGTCGCGAGGTAGCCGGTGACGCCGTGCCGGGCCAGGGTCCGAGCCGCGTGGTCCCACGCGGCGCCGTCCGCGGTCGCGAAGTCGACGTCGCCGACCCCGTTGACCTGCAGGTCGACGTAGGCGGGGGCGAGCACCGCGTCGCCCCAGTCGTCGGCCCCCGGGGGCGGCGCCTGCCGGCCGACCTCCACGATGAGCCCGTCCTCGACCGCGAGCCAACCGGGCGTCAGCGGCCCCGGCGGGCACAGCGCCCTCGACGCCAGGATGCTGGTCACGTCACGCCGAGCGGCGCGCCAACGACACGCGTAGGCGAGCCAACCCGATCACGGTTCGGACCGCGCGACGGGTGATCGACGTCCGCGACGGTCGCCGTTCCGACACCGTCACCGGGAGCGCCTCGACCCCCAACCCGGCCCGCTCGGCCCGCAAGATCAGCTCGGTGTCGAACAGCTCCCCGTCGGAGCGGCAGGCCTCGGCGAGGGCCAGGACCCGCTCCCGGTCGAGGGCCTTCATGCCGTGCGTATCGGAGACCCGCAACCCGAACCCGACTCGGAGCACCGCCGCGAACACCCCGGTCACGAGCCGGCGCGGCCACGAACGCTCGTCGTGCGCGTCGGGTGCTCGCTTCGATCCCACCACGATCGCCGGCGGGTCCGGCTCCCCGAACCGGTTCAGCGCGGCGTCGAGGAACCCGAGGTCGGTGTAGTCGACGTCGAAGTTGACGACGACGTCCCCGGTCGCGGTCTGCAACCCGGTCCGCAGCGCCCGCCCGTAGTCGGCGCGGGGCAACGTGGAGAGCCGAACCTCGGGTGACGCCGCGACCAGGCGCTCGGCGATGGCTTCGGTCGCGTCGTGCGAGCCGTTCTCGACCACGATCACCTCGAACGAGAGGCCCCGCGCCCGGAGCCCCGCGGTCACCTCGGCCACCGACGACTCCAGCAGCTCCTCCTCGTTGTGGGCGGGCATCACCACGCTCAGCCTCACGACAGCCGGGCGTCCGGGAACGGTGGCGCCCCCGGCGCGCGAACTCGGGTCGCGGCCCCACCGGAGGTGACGAGCACCGCCACCGCGGGGTCAGCCGGGAACCCGCCCTCCGAATCGACGAACGGCGCGCGTCCCCCGACGTCGACATGGACCTCGGAGCTCGCGTCCGCGGTCCAGGCCCGGTACTCACGCAGCGCGGCCCGGCACAGTCGATCCGTCGCCGAGGCGTCCTCCCGGACCGCCAACCCGATGTCGAGCGCGGGCCGGCCGTCGTCGAGCTGCACCACCGCGGGATGCAACGCGAACCGGGGGCCCCCGACGACGACTCGACCGTCGCGGGCCGCGGTCCAGGCGAACAGCATCGCGAACGCGTGGATCATCGCCGATTCGGCGTCGGGTGCGGCGGCCCGTCCGGCGCCGGTCGCGTCTCGGGTCGCGACCGGGCGGACCTGCTGCACCAGCCGCAACGCGGCCAGGCCCGCGTCGGCCTCCCGGGTGGCTTGTTGCAGCCATGGCTCCAGCTCGCCGGTGAGCGGGTCGTCGGCCGCGTCGCGGTAGGCGCGCTCGGCGCCCCGGAGCAGGGTCAGCTCGTCGCGCAGCCCTTCCAGGCGCTCGGCCCAGTCCGGGTCGGTCAGGGCCCGCTCGACGACACCGACGAGCTGGTGCAACCGGAGCTGCTCCGGGACCATGAGCGGCCCGTCGGCGCACGCGCGCGCCAACGCCCCGAACGGCTCCGCCCGGGGGCCGGCGACCGCGTCGATGGCCCGCTGCCACGCCGCTGCCTCGTCGTACCCCGCGGGGTCGGCGAGAAACTCGGCCGCGGTCGCGAGTGCGACCTTCGAGGCCTGCGGTTGGATCATCGGGTTGCACAACACCCCGTCGACCTCGTCGGTGAGATCGGGGGTCCGCCCCCGGTACGGGCCGAGGTGCAGCTCGCCTTCCATCACCGCGTCGTTCACCGGGTAGTTGTCCCAGAGCAGCAGCGGATGCGCACCGAGCGCGGCCCGCCACGCCCGCGCGTCGGCGGCGTCGATCCGCGGCGAGCACACCGTCGGCCCCGTCCACATCACGTCGACGTCGGGCGCCAGGCCCGCCCCGAGCTCGGACAGGTACGGGCTGGGCCGGGTCCCGATGTACTCGGTGGGCACCACCGTGATCCGGGGGCCGCCGATGCGGTCCACGAGCCACTCGACCAGCGCCACCTGCTCCGCGGCGAGCCCGGCCCGGTTCGGGATGTCGTCGAACGCCACCACCAGCCAGTCGACGCCCCGCTCGAGGAGCGGCTCGACCTTCGCCGCCAGCGCGGCCCGGTCGGTCCCGTCGCTGTAGTCGATGTCGAGCCCGGGGGAGATCGCGAACCCGAACCGCACCCCGGCACCGGAACACGCCGCCGCGAGCTCACCGAGCCGGGCGGCTTCCTCGACGTCGTAGGGGTCCCGCCACCGGTCGCGATGCTTCGGGTCGCTCTTCGGCGCGTACACGTACGCGTTCATGCGCCGTGCGGCGATGAACTCGACCAGGTCGAGACGCGCGCCGTGGGACCAGGGGGGACCGTAGAAACCCTCGATGACGCCACGGACCGGAACCGGGCGGGACACGGCGGTAGGCTACCGGCGCTCTCCGACGCGTACGCGTACCGCGATCGCGTCGCGGCATCGAGGGGGAGCGGAGCTGATGCCTGACATCTTGGCGACGCACGCACAGGACCGACCCGACAGCCCCGCGGTCCTCGTCGACGTCAGCGGCGGGGCGCGCCCGTCGGCCACCACCTTCGGTGAGCTCAACGTCCTCATCAACAAGGCCGCGCACGGCTTCGCCGCGCTGGGTGTCCAACCCCAGGAGCGGATGGTGTGGTGCGGCCCGAACTCCCTCGAGGCGCTCGTCACGATCCACGCCGCCCGCAAAGCGGCGCTCGTCGCCGTCCCCCTCTCGTACCGGTTCAACGCCGAGGAGATGGCGTACGTCATCGACAACTCCGACGCCGCCCTCGTCGTCATCGACGCCGAGCAGGCCCCGCTCCTCGTCGAGGTCAGCCACGAGATCCCCAAGGTGCGAGCCGTGGTCGTGTTCGGCGGCGCCACCCCACCCGGGTTCCACGCCTGGGACGACGTCCTCGCCGACCAGCCCGACACCGAACCCGTCGTCCCCACCACCGACGGCGCGGGCGGGTCGATGATCTACACCTCGGGCACGACCGGCAAACCCAAAGGCGCGTTGCGCACCACCTCCGACGCCGCCACCGTCTACGCCCTCCTCGGGGAGCTGGCCTTGCGTCCCACCGACGAGGTGCACCTGACGACCGGGCCGCTATACCACTCGGGCCCGCTGGCGTGGGCGTCGCTCAACCACACCCTCGGCTGCCCGATCATCGTGATGCGCAAGTTCGACCCGTCGGCGTGGCTGCGCCTCGTCAAGGAGCACCGAGTCACGAACACCTTCTCGGCGCCGACCCAGCTCAAACGGATCGTCAGCCTCCCACCCGGTGAGCTCGCCGCCGCCGACGTGTCCTCGATGCGCAGCCTCGTCGCCAACGCCGCCCCGGTCCCGTACGCGCTCAAACAAGAGGTGATCGAGAAGCTCGGCGACGGCTTCCTCTACGAGGTCTACGGGTCCACCGAGCTCGGGGTCGTCACCGTCCTCCGCCCCGAGGACCAGCTCCGCAAACCCGGATCCTGCGGACGGCCGTACGGCAACATCGAGGTCCGCATCGTCGCCGACGACGGCACCGACGCCCCCACCGGCGATCGCGGCGAGCTCTTCATCCGCACCCGCCTGGCCATGGACGGCTACCACCGCACCGACGAGCAGCTCAGCGAGCTCGACGACGGCGGCTGGAAGTCCGTCGGCGACGTCGCGTACCTCGACGACGACGGCTTCGTCTACATCTGCGACCGCAAGAAAGACATGATCATCTCCGGGGGGGTCAACATCTACCCGGCCGAGATCGAGGCCGTCCTCTACGAGCATCCCCAGATCCTCGACCTCGCGGTGTTCGGGGTTCCCGACGACGAATGGGGCGAACGGGTCTACGCGGTCGTGCAACCCAAGCCCGACCAGACCATCGACCTCGACGAGCTGCGCGTCTTCGCCGCCGACCGTCTCGCCCGCTACAAGCAGCCCCGCGACTACGAGCTGCGCGACACCCTGCCCCGCACCGAGGCCGGGAAGCTCCTCAAGCGGGTGCTGCGCGACGAGCACTGGCGCGACCGCGACCGCGCCGTCTGAGGCCGCCCCACCCGATGCGCCGCACGCTCTCCGAGCATGACTCCCTGGCGCTCCTCCACGACCACGGCATCCCCGTCGTCGCCGAGACCGTCGTCGCCACCCCCGCCGAGGCCGGCCGCGCCGCGACCACCCTCGGGTTCCCGGTGGTCGTCAAGGCCGCGGGGGACCGGATCACCCACAAGACCGAACGGGGCCTCGTGCGCCTCGGGTTGCGCAGCGCCCCCGAGGTCGAAGCCGCCGCAGCGCAGGTGCTCGACGCCACCGGGCCCGGCGACGGCGCCGTCGCCCTCGTCGTCGCCCCCATGGTGCAGGGCGCCCGGGAGCTCATCGCGGGGCTGCACCGCGACGACCAGTTCGGACCGTGCGTCATGGTCGGGATCGGCGGCGTCCTCGCCGAGGCGCTCGCCGACGTCGCGATCCGGCTCGCGCCCATCGACCGCCACGACGCCCACGACATGCTCGACGACCTGCGCGGCGGCGCGCTGCTCGGCCCGTTCCGGGGCGAGCCGGCCGTCGACCGGGACCAGGTCGCCGCGGTGCTCCTGGCCCTCTCCGACCTCGCGGCGGCCCGTCCCGACCTCGTCGCTGTCGACGTCAACCCGCTCGTGATCGTCGCCGGGGCGCCCGTCGCGGTCGACGCCCTCGTCGAGCTCGACCCGTGAGCCCTCGCCTGCCTCCGGAGCGGTTCCAGGCCCTCTTCGACCCCCGCGGCGTGCTCGTCGCCGGGGTCTCGAGCCACCCGGGCAAGTTCGGGTTCGTCGCCCTCCACAACATCGTCACCCAGGGGTTCCCGGGGCCGGTCTTCGGAACCAACCGCGACGGCGGCGAGGTCCTCGGCGTCCCGATGCTCGCCTCGCCCGACGACCTGCCTGCCGACGCCCCGATCGACCTCGTCGTCGTCTGCACCCCCGCGGCCGCGAACCCCGAGCTGCTGCGCGCCTGCGCCCGCCGCGGCATCACCGCCGCGTTCGTCACCTCGGCCGGGTACGGCGAAGCGGGGGCCCAGGGCCGCGCCGACGAAGCCGACCTCGTCGCGCTCGCCGATGACCTCGGGATCCTCCTCGCCGGCCCCAACGGCCAGGGCCTCGTGTCCACCCCAGCCCGGCTGTGCGCCCAGATCGTCGCCCCCAACCCGCCGCCGGGCACGATCGGAATCGTCAGCCAGTCCGGCAACTTCGTGTCCTCGTTCCAGAACCTCGCCCGCGCCACCGGCGTCGGCGTCAGCCGCGCCGTGTCCGCCGGGAACGCCGCCGCGGTCACCGTCCCCGACTTCCTCGAGTACTACGCCGCCGACCCCGCGACCCGGGTCGGACTCGCGTACGTCGAAGGCGTCGCCGACGGCCGCGCCTTCTTCACCCGCGTCCGCGCCGTCGCCGCCACCCAACCCCTCGTCCTGCTCAAGGGCGGCACCACCACCGGCGGCCAACGCGCCGCGGCGTCACACACCGGGGCGCTCGCCAGCGACGCCCGCATCTTCGACGGCCTCTGCCGCCAAGCCGGCGTCACCCGCGCCGACACCGTCGACGACGCCTTCGAGGCCGCCGCCACCTTCGCGACCCAGCCGCTCCCGCACGGCCCCCGCGTCGCCGTCGTCACCACCGCCGGCGGGTGGGGCGTCGTGACCGCCGACACGATCAGCCGCTCCGACCTCGAGCTCGTCACCCTCCCCGACGACCTCCGCGCCGCGATCGACGAGCGGCTCCCACCCCGCTGGAGCCGCAACAACCCCATCGACCTCGCCGGCGGTGAGACCCGCGACACCGTCCCCGAGCTCCTCGACCTCGTCGCCCGCCACCCCGACATCGACGCCGTCATCTACCTCGGGCTCGGCATCCAGTCGAACCAGGCCCGACTCATGCGCGAGGGACGATTCGCGTCCGACCCCGACCTCGAACGGATCGTCGCGTACCACGAACGCCAAGACATCCGCTTCGCGCACGCCGCCGCCGCGGCATCCGACGCGACCGGCAAGCCGGTCCTGACCGCCACCGAGCTCGCGGTCGCCGACCCGACGAACCCCGGGCCGCGCACTGTGCGCGAAACCGGCCGGCTCTGCTACCCGTCGTCGTACCGGGCGGTGCGCGCCCTCGAGCACCTCTGGCACCGGGCCCGCCACCAACAGGACCGGGCCCAGTCATGACGCCCGTCGCGCCGCCGCGGACGGCACGCGGCACGCCATGACCCGAACCCGGGTGACCATCGCGATCCTGCTCGTCGCCGCGGTGACCTGCGCCGCCCTCGCGTTGCGTCCCGACTCGACGCCGAGCGGCTCGACCGCGACCGCGTTGCGCACGCCACTGTTCTCACCGCGACGAATGCCCGAGCTCATCGTCGACAGCGTCGGCGCCCAACGGCTCCAGAGCGCCCTCGACGCCGACGTCAGCGCCCAGAACGCGTGCTTCCTCGTCACCGAGGGCGGCCAGGCCCGCGCCGCGCACAACCCGGACTCGCCGCTCATCCCCGCGAGCACCGAGAAGCTGCTCACCGCCGCCGCCGCGCTCACCGTCCTCGGCCCCGACTTCAAGTACGAGACCAAAGCCGTCGCGGCCGCCGCCCCCCAAGGCGGCACCCTCCCGCGGCTCTGGATCGTCGGAGCCGGCGACCCGATCCTCGCCACCGGCGACTACCTCGCCTACCGCCAGACCCAACCCACCAGCCACAACGCCATCGCCACCCGCCTCGAGCCGCTCGCCGACGCCATCGCCGCCCAAGGCGTCAAGCAGATCCCCGGCGGCGTCGTCGGCGACGACAGCCGCTACGACCAGCAGCGCTACGTCCCCAGCTGGCCCCCCAGCTACCGCACCGACCCCGACATCGGCCCCCTCGGGGCCCTCACCGTCAACGACGGCTACCGCCTCGCCGGCGGGCATCCCGTCCCCGTCGACGACCCCGCCCTCGCCACCGCGTCCACCCTCACCACCCTCCTCCAGGCGCGCGGCATCCAAGTGGGACCGGCGTCGGCGCACGTCCCCGTCCCGGCGCCGGCCACCCCGGTCGCGTCCGTGATGTCACCGGCGCTGCGCGACATCGTCATGTTCTTCCTCCGCTCCAGCGACGACCTCACCGCCGAGCTCCTCACCAAGGAGCTGTCGGTCCACGCCGGCGGCCCCGGCACCACCGCCGCCGGGGTGCAGCGCATCACCGCCACCCTCCAGACCCTCGGGCTCCCCACCGCCGGCCTCACCCTCGTCGACGGGTCCGGCCTCGACCGCGGCAACCGCGCCACCTGCCGCCTCCTCGCCGCGGTCCTCGACCTCGGCCTCCGACCGCAGTACAAGCCGATCCTCGACGGTCTCGCCGTCGCCGGCCAAGACGGCACCCTCGCCGTCGAGTTCAACGGCACCCCCCTCGCGGGCAAGCTCCGCGCCAAGACCGGGTTCCTCAACGGCGTCGACGGGCTCGTCGGCAGCCTCGACACCGGACGGCCGCTGCGCTTCGCGCTGCTCCTCAACGGCAACCTCACCATGCCCGAAGCGTTCGCGGCCCGAGAACGATTCGGCGCCCTCCTCGCCACGTTCCCCGACGCCCCCGCACCCGACGCGCTCGTCCCCGCCCCCGCCGCGACCCACTGAACGCAGTCTCGGGAGGGCCCCCTCCTAAGATCCCGACCCTTGACCCCGAACCTCACCGGCGTCGACGCGCGCCCGCACACCGAACCCACCCCTCGATCGAGCCGATCCCGTCGCCGCCCCGGACCTCTCACGGTGCTGCTCCTCACCGCGACCGCCACCGCCGTCACCCTCGCCGCCTGCGGCAGCGGCGGAAACTCGAACCTCAACGTCAACAACCAGAACTCGACCCCGGCCGCAACCCCGACCCGGATCCACACCATCCCCGGCATGCCCGCGGTCGTGAACCCCGCCAACCTCTACAGCCAGACCCGCGCCCACGACTTCAGCCCCGCCACCAAAGGCGCCCTCAACCGCATCTACGTCCCCAACCTGTTGTCCAACGACGTCTACGTCATCGACCCCAAGACGTTCCAAGTCGTCGACCGGTTCCCCGTCGGCGTCGACCCCCAACACGTCGTCCCGTCCTATGACCTCAAGACCCTGTGGGTCGCCAACGAAGCCGTCAACCGCACCGACGGCTCGGTCATCCCCATCAACCCCAAGACCGGCAAGCCCGGCCTGCCCATCGCCGTCGACAACCCGTACAACCTGTACTTCACCGCCGACGGCAAATCGGTCATCGTCGTCGCCGAACAACGCAAACGGCTCGACTTCCGCGACCCCCACACCTTCGCGTTGCAGCAATCCGTGCCGCTCGACAACTGCGCCGGCAACAACCACGCCGACTTCTCCATCGACGGCACCTACC